>JAILPU010000220.1 GCA_024699395.1 Lachnospiraceae bacterium
ATTGACCAATAAATGAGGTTATGTTTGGTTAATTTGACAAAGAATAAAAACAACATATGCATTTTGGACAAATTAAAATAAATAGTTTGTGAAAATAGATAATGGCAAAAACTATTTATTTTAATTTGTCCAAAATGCATATGTTGTTTTTATTCTTTGTCAAATTAACCAAACATAACCTCATTTATTGGTCAATGTGTCGAGTCGGCTCCCAAAATCCCGAATACACACTGCTTAACTAACCATACCTGACAGCGTTCCCATGCGTTATCCGATTAATCGGAAAATGCGCTACACATTAATTTAGTCATCACAGGCATACACAGTTACTTGCCTGATTCCTCCGCCTCCTCAATGGGTTCGTCCGAGAAGATATGCTCGTCTTCGTCAACAACCTCGGGGGCATTCTCCTCCATGTACTTCTTCTCCATCTTCATGAATATCTTATTGTACATAAGGGCTCCCACAAAAGCAGGCGCCGATATACAGTATAATGCCGCTATGGGAAAAAGTCTTACGCTCACTTTAAGAACGGCGATGGGGAACAAAAGCATAAGTATCATCACACCTGTCTTTGGCAGGTTCATTATGCTTATAAGGAAAGCATTTTTGATAGTATCCTTTACGGTGTTTTCAAATTTGGATAAGAGCGGGAAAACATACATATAGGTGCAAAGATAAGGTATGATTACCGCAAATATCGCAAGCTTGAAAAAGGAGGGTATCTGAATCTCGGTGAAATACATGACACGAATGTCAATTGCTATAATAAGGGCAACAACCAAAAAAATAAGGCCTAAAACCACGCCCTGTTTAAAGTTCTGCTTGAAAGATTTAAAATAGGATTTTGTTATATACTGTTCTTCGTCTCTTACAATCTTAAGGCACACATAGTGAAGTGCTGTCAAAGCAGGACCTATGGTGAATATGGGTATACAGCAGATAATGGTAAGTATATTAAGCCATAAAAGGTCACAGGCCTTTCCCATCGCCTGCATAAAAGGCGAATCCATGCTGAAAAATTTCATTGTAATTCCTCCGTAAGATCAATAATTCAATTCCATGGGGGTTATCCTCATCCCACCCATAGTTGTCTCATCTTCTGTTTTTATAAAGCCCATCTTTTCATAAAAACCAATGGCAAAGGGCGCCGCCATCACCACCAGTTTACTTGAGCCGGCCTCCTCTTTAAGACGGTGGCATACATACTCCACAAGCCTTTTTCCGATGCCCCTTTTGTGGTAGCGACCGTCCACAAACAAAAGAGAAAGCTTAAAAAAACCTCTCACTCCCGCAGCTCCCACAATCTTTCCCTCACTGTTTTTGCAGACGCAAAGCCTGTATCCCCCGTCAAGGAAGCTTTCGTAGAGCTCCGGGTCGGTTATAAAATCATAAAAATTATCTGCTGCCTTCTTGGTGTAATCCTTACTGTCAAATTCCATAAAGGATTCCCATATCATGCACATGGCGGGGACCCAGTCCCCAATCTCTGCCCAACTTATTTCCATTGGAAATTCCGGATCAGACCCCATCTTCTTCTATCCTTTTTAACAGCCAGTCGGCAATATCCCGGTACGCTTTTTCTTTGTCGGTTTCATTAAGGATCTCATGGCGCATACCATCGTAAAGAACCATGGTGGTATTGGTACATCCCGCCTCTATAAGAGCGTCGCAGGTTTTCTTAACCCCCTCACCATAATCTCCCACGGGATCTTCTTTACCTGATACAAGAAGGATTGGGAGAAACTCGGGAATCTTTCTCATATTCTTTCTGTCACAGCTTCTGTGAACCAGATCGAACAAAACCTTAAATCCGTTTCCCGTAAAATCAAAACCGCACATATCATCGGCGATGTATTTTTTCACGTTTTCCTTGTTTACGCTAAGCCAGTCAAAATCCGTTTCGGGATTCTCGATCCTCTTATTGTAGTCACCAAAGCTTATTTTATTTAAAAGCCTGCTGGTGGTTTTTTCATTCATAAAGAAATTTCTCACCCTGACAAGAGCCCTTGCCATGGCAAGCTTGCCCCCGGGAATCATACCGGTTCCCATTATAATGGCGCCGTCTATACCTGCGCCGTATCTCACAAGATAGTCCCTTAGCATGTAGGAACCCATGCTGTGACCCAGAATATAAATAGGGGTTCCGGGATAATCCTGCTGAATTATCTTCTTAAGTCTGTGAACATCCCTCACCACAACGGTGGCGCCGTCTCTTTGGGTAAAATAGCCCTTTAACGATCCTTTGTTGTTCCAGACTGTTCTTCCGTGGCCCAGATGATCCTCACCCACCACAAGGAATCCCTTGTCACATACAAATTTTATGAAATCTTCATACCTCTCCACGTACTCACTCATTCCGTGAATAATAAGAAGTATGCCAATGGGCTCGCCTTCGGGATAATACTTCACAGCACTGATATGACTTTTATTATCCCTGGATTCGAATTCCATGTATTCTTTCTGCATACAATCCCCTCTTTTAATCCGGCCATAATCCCCAACACTCAGCCGGATTAATCCGTTTTATTTTTTATCTGCAATCGTTCACATAGTTCGATGAATCAATGGACCCAAATCGCTGATAGAGTTCCTATCATCGTTCTTCAATATATTCTAATATTGCTTTCATGATTATCCGATAAGTGCTCCTGCGGGCATATCCTTGTCGGGAACCATAAGTGAAAGCACACCCTCTTCGTCCTCGGCGCACAAAAGCATTCCCTCGGAAATAACTCCCGCAAGTTTTGCAGGCTTAAGGTTCTCAAGAACCATTACGCGCTTGCCCACCATGTCCTCTGCCAAATAGGTGGAACGAATTCCCGATACCACCTGAATTGTCTTGCTGCCCAACTGAACCTGGCTCACAAGAAGCTTTTTACTCTTGGGAAGAGCTTCGCAGGACACGATCTTACCTACTCTGAACTGAAGCTTTTCAAAATCTTCAAAGGTAACCTCTTCCTTGGGCTCTATATCGATAACGCTCTCATCAGATGAAACGATACCGTTTTCTTTTTCATATTCGGCAATCTGAGCTTTTTTAATCTCTTCGGTCTTGGCCTCCACATCCTTGGCATCCAGTCTGCCAAAGAGAATGACAGGTGTGTCGGTTACTTTCTTTCCGTTCTCTCTTAAACCAAACTCAGAAAGCTTATCATATTCTCTCTCCTCGTCACAAACCTGTGCCAGAATTTTGGCAGCGGTCTCGGGAAGGAAAGGCTTAAGGAGAGTTGCTCCTATGATAATGGATTCCGTAAGGTTGTACAAAACTTCGCTGAGTCTGTCTTTCTTAGCCTCATCCTTTGCAAGAACCCAGGGCTCGGTCTCATCAATATATTTGTTGCAACGTCTGAAGAGGTTCAAAAGCTCGTTAACCCCATCGGCGCATTTCATCTCGTCCATCTTGGCTGTAATCTTGTCTCTCGCAGCTGTTACCACTGCCTTAAGATCTTCGTCGCAGTCACCTGTAACCCCTGTACTGTTAACAACGCCCCCAAAGTACTTATTGGTCATTGCGATGGTACGGTTAACAAGGTTTCCGATTATGTTGGCAAGATCAGAATTGTATCTCTCTGTTACAAGGTCCCATGTAATGGTACCGTCGTTTTCATAGGGCATCTCATGGAGAAGGAAATATCTTACCGCATCAACACCGAAAATATCAGCTACGTCATCGGCGTAGATTACGTTTCCTCTTGATTTACTCATCTTCTCGCCTCCCTGCAAAAGCCAGGGATGACCGAATACCTGCTTGGGAAGGGGCTCACCCAGAGCCATTAAGAAAATAGGCCAGTAGATGGTATGGAATCTTACGATATCTTTTCCGATAAGGTGAAGATCCGCAGGCCACATTTTTTTATAAAGGTCCGAAGAATTGCCTTCTGCGTCAAAACCTATTCCTGTTATGTAGTTGGTAAGAGCATCAAGCCATACGTAAACCACATGCTTGTCGTCAAAATCAACGGGGATTCCCCATTTAAATGAGGTTCTTGATACACAAAGATCCTGAAGTCCGGGAAGAAGGAAATTGTTCATCATCTCGTTTTTCCTGGATACAGGCTGTATGAATTCGGGATGAGTGTTGATATACTCAATAAGTCTGTCGGCATACTTGCTCATCTTGAAGAAATATGCCTCTTCCTTTGCTTCCACCACATCTCTTCCGCAGTCGGGACACTTTCCGTCCTTAAGCTGGCTTGTGGTCCAGAAGGATTCGCAGGGTGTACAATACATTCCCTCGTATGCACCCTTATATATATCACCCTGATCGTAGAAGCGCTTAAACATCTTTTGAACCTGCTTCTCATGATCGGCGTCGGTGGTTCTTATAAAACGATCGTAGGAAATGTTAAGCCTGTCGCAGATATCCTTAATCTGACCGGCTACACCATCCACATATTCCTTGGGAGTTACCCCTGCTGCCTTAGCCTTATCCTCTATCTTCTGACCGTGTTCATCAGTACCTGTCTGAAAGAACACCTCTCTGCCCTGAAGCCTCTTGTATCTTGCAATGGCATCTGCCAGTACGATCTCGTATGAGTTGCCTATGTGAGGCTTAGCCGAAGTATAGGCTATGGCTGTGGTGATGTAATACTTTTCCTTGTTCATTTTATTCCTCTTTTCATTTATTATTCTCTTCTTCAAATTCTTTTCTGGCAAAGAATCTGTCAACGAAGCGTATGATCTCTATGGAAGGCTGAGTCTTCAAAAGATACCCCTCAGGGTTAAGACTCATAACGTCCCTCACGCTCTTTTCATCTCCCTTACCTGTAAGGAAGACCACAGGCACGTCACAAAAATCGTCCTCGCTTCTTATCATTTCCAAAACCATCTTACCGTCCACCACCGGCATGTCATAATCCAAAAGAACCAAATCCGGTCTGTTTAAAGTAAGATATTTAATGGCCATGGCTCCGGAATTGGCTAAGATCACCTGATATTTTCCCTCAAGCCATCCCTTAACGCTACGTAGCATTGCTCCGGAATCATCTACAACCAGTATCTTTTTCCGTATTTCTTCCGTAGCATTCAAAAAATAATTAGACACATCCCCTGCCACATCCGAAACGTTGACAGGTCTTGTGTAAACCTTCTCAAGGCACTCCACAGGAATGAAATTTTCTATTATTTCAATTTCCTGGGGTGAACCAATGATGAAAACAGGGATGTTTAATTCCATCGCCCTGTCTTTTATAAAAACCAACACCTGTTTTTCGTCCAAAAGCTTGGAGTCCGCATATATAAGTACTGCATCTATATGCGTCTGGACAGCATTGAGATAATCCAGATTACAAACAACATGAATGCATCTTATCCTGTTTGCCTCCAGCTTTTCCCCCAAAGCCATGGTAAGGTAACTCGGTGTCTGGGATACCATTAAAATGCTTTTCTTTAATGCGATCGCCATATTTGCCCCTCTTCTTTCCTGTTGAAAAAAAGCCTGTTAACCCCTCTGCATTATCTCTATACATTCGTCACATTTGTTCATGACTTTATCCATTGCCACATCTTCGAGATAAATATTAAGCTGTTCCACCTGCTTGGATACCTCGTCCGGGATTCCCTCACTCTCCATTTTTCTGGCTGCACTCTCGGCGCCGTCAAGATCGAACAGATTAATGCACTCTTTTATATTAATTATGTTGTCTATAAAAATATCTTTGCTTACATTCTCATTGCCCGAAGCTTTTCTTATAAACATACCTATGTCAATTCGAAGCTTCTCCATGTAATCCACGATTTGAGAGGTATACTCTCTGGTCACATTCAAATCGCCGTTACGGGCGGTAAGCTCCGCCTTAAAGAGCAGTCTTGCAAAATCAGAAGCTCCCACCATTCTTGCTTCATTTCTTATATCGTGAATGGTTTTCTTATATTCGTTTAAAAGACTGTTTAAAATACAACCCTCTAACATCCTGGGCTTTAAAGTAAGAGTTCTGTGGAAGGAAGTCAAAGCATCCAGAAACCTTCTGTCACTTCCCATAAACCTCATGCCGGTTTTAATCTCCACGCCCTCTATCTCTTCGGGAATCTGAAGTTCTTCATCCCTCTTTGGCTCTTCATCGGAATAGATTATGCGGTTGTCCTCAAACCATTCCTTAATCTTAGCCCTAAGATAATCAAAGCTTAACTCTCTGGATAGATAATCGTCGGCTCCCGCACTCTGGCAGTCAAGCCTGTTCTCCTGGGTAAGCTGTGATGA
>JAILPU010000237.1 GCA_024699395.1 Lachnospiraceae bacterium
TACAAGATATTTGAGATTCCCCTGAGTTTTAAGTTTTCCCAGATCGATAAGAGCATTAATGCTCTCTTCCTTGGCATCACCAATAAAACAGCAGGTATTGACCACCGCAATATCCGCCAGATTTTCATCGTCCGTGAATTCATAGCCCTCCGCAGAAAGGCAGCCAATCATATTTTCGGAATCCACCAGGTTTTTGTCACAACCCAAAGAGGTAAAAAGAATTTTCATACATTCCTCGCATACATTTTCCCATTATGTAACAAAGCCGGCAAAAACCGGCTTTAAAAAAAACATTAATTCTCTTTGTCAGCTATAATCTTAAGCATCCCCTGATTAAGCTCCTCAACGGCAATTGAGAGGGGTTTGCTCTTTTTAAGGTGAACCATGGGCTCATCATGGTCGATAAGCTGTCTTGCACGCTTTGCAGTAGCCATAACGATGGAATAACGGCTGTTAACCACAGGAGTTTCACCGGGTTCAACTTCGCTGTTTACCACCTGCATAAGATCTGAGTAAGAGGGATGTAACATTTATTTTTCTCCTTTCGAAAAAGCTTTAAGCTCGTTTCTTATATCTTCTATAAAATCTTTACAGCGAACAGGAGAAAGATGAGCGTCCTCCACGATACGCTGAATATCCTCAACACATTTGTCAAGATCGTCATTTACCACAATGTAATCGTAGGCTTCAATACCTTCCGACTCCTCGCCGGCACGGGATAAGCGCTTCTCAATAACATCCATGGTCTCGGTACCACGGCTCACAAGACGTCTTTTCAACTCCTCCGCACTTGGTGGGGTAATAAAAAGCAAAAGACTTTCGGGAAACTTCTTCTTAATCTGAAGCGCACCGTTAATCTCGATTTCAAGGATAACATTTTTGCCCGCATCGAGCATATTGAAAACATAATCCTTGGGAGTACCGTAATAATTATCACAGTATTGGGCGTGCTCAATAAGACCGCCCTCAGCAATAGTCTTTTCAAAATCCTCATGGTTCACAAAAAAATACTCTCTGCCGTTAACCTCACCCTCTCTTGGTTTCCTGGTAGTCATGGAAACACTAAGGGCATAATCATTGTGTTCGGAAATAAGCTTTTTAACAATGGTTCCCTTACCGGCACCGGAAAAACCGGAGATAACAGTAAGCAAACCTTTTTTATTCTTCTTCATCATCATTATAAAACTCCGTATCCCCCTCTGCCCTTAAACTAACAGTGGCAGGCTTCAACGCCGAAAGAATAACTCTGCCGTCATCCGCCGCAATAACGGATTTGGTCTTCCTGCCCTGGGTGGCGTCAATCAAGAGCCCATTATCTCTGGCAGACTGAACCATTCTCTTAACGGGGGCCGAATCGGGATTGAGCACACAGCAAATCTTACTGAGATTAACCATATTGCCAAAACCCACATTAATAAGCCTGTTGGAAATATTCATAAAATTACTCGATATTCTGAATTTGCTCTCTGACCTTTTCAATCTCGGTCTTAAGCTCGATTGCACAGTTGGAAATTTCAAGATCGGTGCACTTCGACAACGTGGTATTGGCCTCTCTGTTCATCTCCTGAGCAATAAAGTCAAGCTTTCTACCAACACTGCCACCGCTTGAAAGTTCTTTCTTGGTAGTTTCAATATGACTTCTTAATCTTACAAGCTCCTCATCAACGCAAACCTTGTCAGCAAAGATGGTAACTTCGGTAAGAAGTCTGTTTTCATCAATGGTATTGTCACCAAGCATCTCCTCCACTTTATCGTGAAGTTTAGCCTTGTATTCTTCAATAACCTTGGGAGATCTTTCAGTGATAAAATCAACAATCCCAAGCATATTGTCAAGCTTGTCCACAAGATCGTTCTTTAAATTCTCACCCTCGGTAATTCTGGTCTTAGAAAGCATCTCAGCAGCGCCGTCAACAGCCTTTTTAAGCTCACTCCAAATCTCATCCTCATCCACATCACGGTCTTCCATAACGAAAACCTCAGGGAATCTGGCAAGAGAAGAAATACGGATATCGTCGTCAAGATCAAAATCCTTAGCCATTTCCTTAAGATACTTTAAATATTCTCCGGCAATCTCCTTGTTGTATTTAACACTGGCGGAAGATTCGGAAAGATCCTCATAAGTAATATAAATATCCACCTTACCGCGGGAAATGTAATTCTTTAACTCATTCCTGATAGCTGCCTCAAAAAAATTAAGTTTCTTGGGCATCTTGATATTTACATCAAGGTATCTGTGGTTCACGGATTT
>JAILPU010000240.1 GCA_024699395.1 Lachnospiraceae bacterium
GAAGATATTATATATATAAGGGACCATTATGGGTTTGACAGACTGAGCGCTCCTTTGAAGGAGATGGCAGAGGTCAGACTCGAAAACAGGGACGCATCCTTAAAAGATCTGGGAGATTATCTTTCCCCCAGAGTCGGAAAGTCGGGAGTCAATCACAGGCTTCGCAAATTAAGCGAACTGGCTGAGAAGCTCAGGGATGAATGAAGGTGAATTTCTGAGGGGTAGGAAGATTAAGGTAGGTATTGGCAACTGTATTGGGTGAAAGGATTGAGAAATGAAAAAAGAAACAGTCGTTGTTAAGCTGACAAATGGTCTGGAGGCAAGACCGGTTGCACTGTTGGTTCAGGAGGCAAGCAGATTTGACAGTAAGATCTATATTGAGTCCGGTACAAAGAAAGTAAATGCCAAGAGCATTATGGGCATGATGACTTTGGGCTTGAACAATGGTGAAGAACTGGAAGTATGCTGTGAAGGTGAGGATGAAGAAGATGCCATCGAAAGCATCTGCGGATTTCTTGAGAATACCGTAAAAGAAAAATAAACCCCTAAAAAGGGAGGATGCCAAGGATGTTAATCCTTGGCATTTATTATGAAAAAGTTAATTCTTGAAAAAGATCATCTCTTTATCACCTGTGTACAAGTAAATTCTAACCGCTATTAATGGATAAAAAAAATATATAAAAAAAACAATCCTTAAAAAAAATGTTAATAAAATGTGAACATCAACCTTTTAGATTGTTTTTTTCATGATAAGACGGGTGAGGCCTCCGTAAAGAGATGTTTGGCAGTATTTCGTAAAGCCGCAGGCAATCATACTGTTGTAGGAGGGGGCGTTTTCGGGGTGAACCGTTGCCAAAAATATGGAGTAATCCTTGGACAGGTACGAAACAGCAGTTTTCATAAGGTATTTTTGAAGCCCGTATCCCCTGTACTCTTTTGAAACAACAGCATATTCCAATATGGCGCATTTTTGGATTTCTTCTTTGGTAAGGCCGGCCTTTTGGTAAACCGATTCCGAATCATCATTTTGGGTGTAGGTTAGAAGGCAGGCTATTATTTTATCCTTATATTTCAAGGCAAAACCCGGATTGTTTTCTATAAGATTTCTATAGCTTTCAATATCCGTTTCATAGGAAAAAAGTTCCCCCAACCCTTCATTTTTACCGGTATTTGATATAAGTTCGTAAACTTTACTTACATCGTCCCCGGTAAGAGACACAAGCTCCGTATAGGGAAGGGGATTGTCCTTAAGCTCCCCTGTCATAAGATAATGTGGGATATCATCCAAAGTGATGTTGTCCGTGACTGAAAGCTTAAGCTTTTTAAGGAGGTTTAATGAGGGGGTGTTGGTGCACCTCACAATAGCATGGATCTTGTCATAACCTGTTTCTTCTTTACAAAAAGCCATTACAGCTAAGAGAGCTTCAAGGGTAAGTCCCTTATTTCTGTAAGCTTTGTCTGTAACAAAGCCAAGCTCCGGATAGGAAAGCCCTTCTCGTAAGGAGATGCCCGCCCGTCCTATTATTTCCCCGGTTTCTTTAAGGATAACGGTCCATATTCCGAAACCGTAATAGGCGTAGCAGTTTTTGATATAGTTTCTAATATATTCTTTTTCATCTTCGATGGTGGGGTAGAGACCTTCGGTGTTTGCAAGGATTGTCTCATCCTTGTAAATCTCCCAAAACCTGTCCACATCAGACTCCGTGGTCTCCCTGATAATAAGATTCTTAGTTGTTGTTATGATCCAGGGGATGCCCAGCTTTCTTCTTATTATCCTGTCAAAATAAGTGATATCCGTTTGGGAGGGCTCCATAAATCCATAGGGAATAAAGAAAAGATCGCTTGATGTATTTTTTTGTAAATATGCGGCGCAGGCCAGATTGTTTTCTGACAGGATTTCTCCCGACAGACGGTGGGAGGTTATAAATAAAGTGGTTGAGGTGGCTATCCCTTTATTTAAAAGGATTTCCTCAGGGGGTGTTTTGGTAAGTTCATTATAAGAAAGAGTAAAAAAGCCAATTCCTCTATCCTTTATGATATTATGCAATAATTCGGTATCTTCAGATGATATGTTGTCCGTAACTACGCACAGAGCCGTTATTATCAATTCTTTCATTGTATCTCCATATATTTCGGATAGTCATGCAATTCGCATAAACAGCCGTTATTATCAAGTCTTTCGTGGCATTTTGCGGTTTGTGGTGTAACATCTTCTTTACAAAGTATAGAACGTAAAGTACACTTGAAGTCAAGGGATTTTTGGGGAAAACCTTGCATAAAAGGAAAGGAACGAAAAAATGAACTTTTTGGAAGAGAGAATTGTTAAGGACGGAGTAGTAAAGCCGGGAAATGTTTTGAAGGTGGACAGCTTTTTGAATCACCAGATGGACGTTAAGCTTTTTGATAAAATGGGCGAGGAATTTGCCAAAAGATTTGAGAAGAAAAAGATTAACAAGATACTTACCATCGAGGCGTCGGGTATCGGTATCGCCAGTGTGGTAGCCCTTCACTTTGATGTGCCCGTTGTTTTTGCAAAGAAAACACAGAGCATTAACCTTGACGGAGATATGTACACTGCCAGCGTGGAGTCCTTTACCCACAAGAATATCAACAATGTTATCGTATCCAAAAAGTTTCTTACAAAGGACGATCACGTACTTATTATAGATGATTTCCTTGCCAACGGCTGTGCCCTTATGGGTCTTATTCAGATTGTAAATGCCGCTCATGCCACCGTGGAGGGAATCGGAATTGCCATTGAGAAGGGCTTTCAGTCCGGCGGTCATATCATAAGAAATTTGGGTTACCAGCTGGAGTCCCTTGCCATAATCGACAGCATGGACGATGTGACGGGAGAGATAAAATTTAAAGATCCTAACGAGACTATGTAACAAAGTAATAAAAACAATCGCAATTTATAATGTAATGAGATTGCCGGATTGGATTCAGAAAACAAAACCGAAACGAGTGGTTGTAAAATAACTGTCTAATCGGTGTAAAATCAGTCATTTTTTAAACCGACACACGGTTTTAATCGGCTGTCGGCACATGTAAATATGATTGATTAACAAAAATCTTGGAATTAACGACAAAAAATTATTTAATTGCACTATTGAATTTTGTGCCGCAGTTTGGTATATTTTCGTTTGGTAAAAAACATTTATTCTATTTTCGGAGGAGAAAAAATGAAAAAGATCGTTAGTCTCATCTTAACAGGTGCGATGGTATTTTCACTTTGCTCTTGCGGTGCCGAGAAGGTTGCTTCAAGTGTTGAAGAGAATACCGAAAGTGTTGCTGAGGTTGTAGAAAGCGCAGAAGATTCTGTTGCTGATGCAGTCGAAGAGTTTGCTGAAGAAGACAAGGTTACAGTAAAGGCCGGATTCATCTGCCTTCACGACGAGAACTCAACTTATGACCTTAACTTCATCAACGGTGCTAAGGAAGCTTGCGAAGCTGCCGGCATCGAGTACGTTATCAAGACAAATATTCCTGAGGGTCAGGAATGTAACGAAGTAGCTTGTGAACTTGCTGAGGACGGATGCAATTTCGTATTCGCTGACAGCTTTGGTCACGAGGATTACATGATTGAGGCTGCTAAGGAATATCCTGATGTTCAGTTCTGTCATGCAACAGGTACAAAGGCACACACAGAGAGCCTTCCCAACTACCACAATGCATTCGCTACTATCTTCCAGGGCAGATATCTTGCAGGTATTGCTGCAGGTATGAAGCTTAACGAGATGGTTGCAAACGGTGACATCACCGAGGATCAGTGCAAGATGGG
>JAILPU010000261.1 GCA_024699395.1 Lachnospiraceae bacterium
TATTCTTTTCTCGCAGTTCCTTAATAACTGCACCTGTAACATATTGGTTCATATTCGTTCTCACCTCTTTCCATAGATATCGCCCCCTCCTGTTGCTTCTCAACCCCTCGCCGGGGCGGCACCATACCACTTCGTGGCATGGTCTGCGTCACATTCGTTCGGCGGCACATCGATCGGTGTATTTAAAATCATGCTTCGCATGATGGCACCTCCCTCATGCACAGATTGTAAATCAGTTTTTCTGATTACGGTACCTACGGAAAGTAGAGTCAGACGGAAGGCCTTATCTACAAAGTCTGTACTTTGCATTCAGCACCAATTCTTTATCATCATCACCAGTATCTGAATAAAGTGTTTTCTCAAACCCAACACCGTTATGCTCAAGGCAAATATCCATAAAGCAAATGAAAATCCCTATATCGATTCGGTTGTAAAATAAAACCTTATCGGCAGGCATGATCCCTCTTTTACCGGGCTTCCTGTATCTGTAAACCAAAAGCTCACCGTTGTTCTTTACAAGCCACGGTTGAGAATTGCAGGCACTCGGTGCAAACCTGACAATATCACTCACACCCGGAATCTGTCCGCCTTCCCATATTTCCTCAGTGCTCTTTCTTTTGCTCTTAAATATATCCTTACGGTATTTAGAGTCATCACTGATTTTACGGACAGAAAACATAATGACGAATTCCATATCATCAAATGGTTTTTCTTGTGTTTTGCCTATTCCGAACCAGAGCGTTCCGATATTTCTGGATACCAGATAAAGATCGAGTTGTTCCCCGAGATAACCAATGTTTTGCAGATAGCCGTCTTTCTTTTCACTGTAAAGCAGAATACAGTATTCTCCTCCTCGTTTGCAGTTAGTCTGCTTTTCGGGAACAATGCGAATAGTGGTTTTGATTTCAGGATTCAGGGGAGTAAACTCTGAATATGCATTTTGTATATCACCCAGTTCGTCCTTGTTGATTGATTCGTCTCCAACATTTCTGAATATATGAAATGACTTTCTTTTAAATATCACTTCATAAAAAACACTGTTCAATGATGTCACCTCCGCAAATTTATAACCATCATCAGAGAAACACCTTTCTGTTTTTCTTCTACAGCTATTTTCCATCATTACAAAATGCCGCCATTCCCCCTTGGTTTATATACAAAACAGCTCATTAAACATGAACACTTTTCCTCTCTTCTTCCCCTTTTAGCGTTCTTATGCCGCAAATCACCGCAATTATCATCAGATATGCCAAAGACAATACTACATAGAACCAGATATCAACCTTCAGAAAGCAGTATAAGAAATTGAAGCAAAAATGTATGACGATACCGTAGATCAGATTATCGTGCTTCTCCATAAAAAAGTTCATGATAAAACAAAGCCCCGTCATGACAACGACATTAGAAATGACATATGGAATCATCTGGATCCCCATAAAATCCGAATCAACGAACCACAGTACCGTGTGCCAGAATGCCCATATTACTCCCTGTATTACCGATGCCTTAAAAAAACTGTATTTTCTGTTTAAGTATGGTCTCAGATATCCACGCCATCCGGATTCTTCTCCGGTCGGACCGGTCGTAAAAGAAAACAAAAACGATGCCCAGAATGGATATGCTCCAAAACTCCAATATGAGCCAAATTCTCTTCCCTGAATTTGAGATACCAAAAAAACCGTTATAAGTGTCGCTGAAATGGTAATAAGAGCTGCAATTACCAAGGTCAAAGCTGAAATTCTTCCTCCAAATACTCTTTTATAGAAATCCTTAACGGTCTCTTTCGGACAAAAATACTTAAATCCGACAAGGAGAACTATTGTCGGTGTCCATGCGCATACATTTGATAAAATGCGCATCACAACAGGCGGGCAGTGAAATACCATACTTGCCGTTCCGCAGATTCCCAAAACCATAAGCCAAAACACAAGATAACTTAAAACAACATACCTTTTTATCTTCGTATCCATTTTTATACTATCCTCACACATGATATCTTACATATTCCATCTATCGTTCTCTCCCGGCTTTTTCGATCCTGTCCTGTGCATCAGGATTGTTTCCGATAATAGCCTCAACCTTTTCGCACAACTTCATTTCCGGACAATCGCCGCATGTTTCCACCTTTTTTTCTATCGCACACTGCCTGATCGGACATAAAGAGTCGCAGTACACAGTCTTTGCTCCCGGAATCCGGCAGCCGAAGCAATTGATCATTTCCGGTGTAATCTCCACCCCATTAAGAGCTGACCATTCTTTCGAAACCTTTGTCCGCAGCTCATTATCATTGTTGATCGTCGCCAGTCGAGCTTCGCAGGTCTCACAGTCCAGACCGCAATATGCAATAAAATCATTCATAATTAAAGTCCTCCTCATCTCATATATACTTTGCAAAAATGTCGTAAATGCTTTTCAATGTATTCCATGACTTCTTGCGGACAAAATCGGAAACTGTCCGCAAGAATCCCGCGTTCCGCGGGACTCCCCCTGCCTTCGGCAGGAGTCGGTCTAATACGATTCTT
>JAILPU010000298.1 GCA_024699395.1 Lachnospiraceae bacterium
TTGGTTCGGATTTCTTTAAGAATAAGACTCTTGAGAATGCTGTGTGCTATATGGATGCCTGTGCTACAGCGGTGGGTATCTGCAACGGATTGTTCATATTATTCCGCTTTAGAGAACAATGGATCGCGTGGTATATCGACGCGATCCTTGAGGCAATCATTAATATATTGAGCGGCCAGATAGTGCTTCTTGTATTAAAGGCCGGCTATATTACAAATACTACTTACGGATATATAAAGTGGACCGGATATATTAAAAGCAGGGAACAGGATAAAACTATGATTCCGGCCCAAGGTACTGATTAAACAATACACCGCGGATCTTTTTCTTCATAAGATCGTGGTTTTTAATCCAGTTAAAATAATCCTGCCATAATGAATACTTTTTGAAGGCGTCCGAAGGGATGCCTTCATATTCTTTTATGCACAATTGGGAAATTGTACCGTTGGGATAGGTTCTTATGACAACTGTCTGGAATTCGTCGTCCTCTGAGGTGTATCCTTCGATTATGCCCTTTGCAAGAAATGCACCTAAGGGAGACTGATTATCGTAATCCGTTTGGGTATTTTCTCCGGGGGTTCTTTTTTCCAATATATGCACATAAGCTTTTATGCCCAGGTCGTTGGTTAAGACAAATGATTTTCCCACAGGGTTTGGGTCTTGGGTAAGTCCGTTGTCGTTTATACAGTTAAAACCGATTGCGTAGGAGCTTATGCCTTTTTCTGTTTTTATCAGAGTTTTATCCGGTTTAAGAGTGGTAACAGGCATGGGCTGGAAATATTCGTAGGGAATCCTGAAACCTTCCATAAAGCGGAAGAACTGGATTTTGTCCTCCACGGATGCCTCGGACTGGTCGCGCATGGTTCTGGGATTTGAGCCGTAGTCACTGGAACTTCTTACGGCTGCCAGCCACTCCAGATCGTCGTAGACATCGTTGAGATTGTCATCAAAAAGCCAGGGCTCACCCTCTGTGCTGTTAGGGTTTCCGCCGGCTGCCCATCTGCGGAAGTCATCGGTAAATCTCAGATATGACTCCGGAGTGAACTTGCATGTTATGCCGCATTTTTTCATCTCATCAATGCTGTGCTTTTTCATGGCTTCATGGAGTATTTCCTCCATATCCTGCCTTGACAGATTTCTCTTGGAATAATCCTTTGATAATTTTCTGAAATCCGAAAAAGCTTCATCCACGGAGGTGTATACCAGACCTGTGGGAATCCTGTGTCTTCTGTCCATTTTGTACCTCTTTTGTATATGTGAAATAACTGTAAGTGCCCGGGAAAGAACTGCCACCGATATCAATGTATATGTGGGTTTAAAAGGGAATTTGATGTTGATATCCCAAAACCTGTATGGCACAGAGTATAAGGTTATACTCAACCCTACACGTTATAAATTATATCAATTAATAAAATGAAAAACAATCGGATTTATGGTCCTCGAAAAATGAAAAAGGTTCTTAAAAAGCCTCTGCAGAGATTGTCGGGGTGTGATAAAATACCTTAGGTGGGACCTGTTGTTCATTGACGGTGATAATACTATGACATCACCGGACATCCGAATATGTTGTTGGAGCATGGGCGCGTGAAAAAAGTTCTTTGACAAAGGGCGCGATGCTCGGATATCATCAGATATAAAGATAATTATTAAAGGGGAGCATATGGAAAAAGATAAAAACGAAACTTATGATGAACTTCGCTGGGAAGAAGTTAAGGTGGAACATATTGTTCAGGATGAGTGGATCGATATAAGAAGATCGGCCTACAAATTTCCGGATGGAACCGTTTTTGAACCGTATTACAGTTACAGCCGCAGAAATTATGTGGTTGTGGTGGCAGAGGATACTGAAGGGAATTATATCTGTGTCAGACAGTTCAGACAGGGAATAAAGAAGGTGACCACCGAGTTCCCGGCAGGGGGAATTGAGAGAGAGGATGACAAGGAGTACGGAAACAGTACCGACGACACTTCGGAAGATGCTCTTTTGGCAGCAAAGAGGGAGTTGCTTGAGGAGACGGGATATGAGGCCTCTGAGTGGAAACATCTCCTCACTGTTCCCAGTAATGCCACTATAGCCGATAATTACGGCTTTCTGTTTTTGGCTACGGGATGTAAGAAGGTTGCGGCGCAGGATTTGGACGATACGGAATTTTTGAAGGTGATAAAGCTTTCTGCGGATGAAATCGAGAAGATGATTAAAAACGGGGAGTTTGCCCAGGCAATCCATATAACCGCGTGGCTTTTGGCGTTAAGAAGCAAGAACAAACTGTAGAATGTATCTGTTTGACGTTTGACATCGAAAAACATAGAAAGGAAACCGGAAATGATAATAGATTTTAACAATATGGAAGAAAAGGCTTTCCCTAATTTTAAGGGTGGAGAGGGAGACTATAACGCCAGAATGGCAACTCACAATGAAAACAAGATAATGAAAGGAAGGCTTGAACCCGGTTGCTCCATAGGGTTGCACACCCATGATACAAGCTGCGAGACTATTTTTGTATTAAGCGGTCATGCGTATATCATATATGATGACACCACGGAAGTCTGCAGGGCGGGGGAATGTCATCATTGCCCCAAGGGTCACACCCATTCCATGATAAACAAAGGCAATGAGGACCTTGTTTTCTATGCGGTTGTAGCGGAGCAGTAAAATGGGCAAATCATCAAAAACAGAAAAAACAAATGTAATGAGAGTTCTGGACTCTCAAAAGATATCATATGAAAGCTTCACCTACGAGGCGGACCCTACTCTTACGGGAGAGGAGATTGCAAATATACTGGGTGAGGAGCCGTGCAAAGTTTTTAAAACCTTGGTAACCCAGTCTAAAAGCAATAATTATCTGGTGTTTGTGGTTCCCGTCAATGAGGAACTTGACCTTAAAAAGGCTGCTTGGGCTGCACATGAAAAGGCTGTCAGTATGATAAAACAAAAGGATCTTCTTACCGTCACGGGATATGTTCACGGCGGATGTTCCCCTATAGGTATGAAAAAATTATTTCCCACATATATTCATGAAACGGCGAAAAATTACGATAAAATGTATGTGAGCGCCGGTAAGGTGGGATGCCAGATTTGTGTAGAACCTGAGAAGCTTATTGAAGCTTCAAAAGCGGTTTTGGCCGATCTGTGTGTTTAATCGGGATAAAAATGTATACAAAAACAGTGTGTCAGGGAGGCTTTCTTTATCGTACAGACAGGGAAGAATCTCCCTTGGTGGTTTTGATAATTCATGAGGGTGACGGTTGGGAAATTGTGGAAGAAGTGTCAAAAAAGGGCGTTTTCTGCAATTTCTATGTTTTGTGTCCGAAAAACTGGAATAAGGCTATGACACCCTGGCCCGCCAAAGGAGTTTTTAAAAGCGGAGAGGATTTTGCCGGAAATGCCGAAGAATACCTTAATGAGCTTTTGAATGATAAACTCCCCTATGTTTTTGAAAGCCTTGGAGAAAGACCAGAATCTGTTGGACTGGTGGGGTATTCTCTGGCGGGATTATTTGCCCTTTATGCCGTAAGTAAGACCGATGTTTTCGACAAAACAGCAAGCGTGTCGGGCTCTTTGTGGTATAAGGGCTTTACGGAGTATCTGAAAGAAAAGGGGCTTTGGAATAAAGATATGAAAATCTACCTGTCTGTGGGGGACAGGGAGGATAAGAGTGCTGATTCCTTGGTGAGAACTGTTAGCGCAAAAACTGATGAAGCGACCTTAATCCTTAAGGAACAGGGTCACAGGGTCACATTGGAACGAAATGAGGGAAATCATTTTCATGATGTGACGGGAAGAATCGCAAAGGCTGTGACAAACCTGTATAAAACGGGTGAGCGAGGATGAAATCAGATTGGATAGATGGCGTTTGGATATATAAATGCAAAAGAAATCGGCGAACAGGGTGGATTGGATAATTCTGATGTTGTTTTGATATATAAAGCAAAGATAATCCGGAATTTACGAAGGAGATAATTTGAAATGGCCAAGGTAATTGTGGGCATGTCCGGGGGCGTGGACAGTGCGGTGTGCGCCTATCTTTTGAAAATGGCCGGACATGAGGTCATAGGAGTTACTTTAAAAACATGGGTGGCATCTGACCAAAAAGAGAACAGATGCTGCAGGATTGATGATGCGTCCGCAGTGGCTTCCATGCTGGGGGTACCTTATTATGCGGTAAACTGCATGATGGATTTTGACAGATGTGTTATAGATCCTTTTATAGAAGATTATATGAAGGGGCGGACTCCAAACCCCTGTATTTTGTGTAATCCTTTGGTAAAATGGGGAAAGATGGAAGAAAGCATGAAGGTTTTGGGGGCTGATTATATTGCCACCGGCCATTATGCCACTATATGTAAACTGCCCAATAACAGATACACAGTTGGACAGGCACTTCATGCCCAAAAGGATCAGACATATATGCTATACAGGCTTTCTCAGGAACAGTTGGCGCATACCATGATGCCCTTGGGTAAGCTTACCAAGGAGGAGGTCAGGGATATTGCTCACAAGGCAGGAATCCCCGTGGCTTCAAAGCCTGATTCCCAGGAAATATGTTTCATACCGGACAATGATTACAGCGGTTATATAGAGGAAAATGCTAAAGTACCGGTTCCCGGTGAGGGGGATTTTGTTTCGGAGGACGGAACATTTTTGGGGAAACATAAAGGAATCATTCATTATACCATAGGTCAGAGAAGAGGTCTGGGACTGCCTTTGGGATATCATGCTTATGTTAAACGCATAGATCCCGTCAAAAATGAGGTGATAATCGCAAAAGACGAAGCACTGTATTCTGCCAAGATACTCTGTGACAGCCTTAATTTTATGGGTATTCCCGACCCTAAGATCGGTGAGAGGTTAAGATTTGACGTTAAGGTGAGATATCACCATAAAGCACAAAGTGCCGTGGTGGAAAAGACCAAAGATGATGAGGTTATAATAAGGTTTGATGAACCTGTAAGAGCCGCAGCACCCGGCCAGTCGGCTGTTTTTTACAATGAAGACCTGCAGGTGGCAGGCGGTGGAATAATAAGGGAAGTTTTTTATCCCGAAGATGAGAAACAATAATAAACTTGTAAAAGAGTAGTATTATCTGTTACACTGAAAAGATAAGATTGATTTGTGATTAATGGAGATTGCGATGGAATCCGGTTTGGCAAAAAGAATTTATTATTGTTCTGAATGTAACAGAATGTTCAGGGTTGCGGGGACGGAAGCACGAAGACTGTGTCCGTCTTGTTCTCGTGTCTTGATTAATTTTAATATAACTGACAGGGAGTATGACAGTCTTACTCCTTATGAGAGAGATTCCATAAAAATTCAGGCCCTCAACAGACAAAAGCAGGCTCTTGAGACGGTGGCGGCTGTTCAGCAGGCACTCCATGCCGTTCAGGGAAGCGATGGCCGGAGTCAAAGATCTGCACAGAGTGCGGGTGCGGTACAAAGCCAAAATGTTGTGCAGAGCGCAAGACCTATGCAGGGCGGAAATGTTTCGCAGGGTGCAAGACCTATGCAGGGCGCGGTACAGAGTGGAAATGTCGCACAGGGTGCAAGACCTGCACAGAGCGCGGTACAGAGTGGAAACGCTGTTCAGGGTGCAAGACCTGCACAGAGCGCGGGTACAACACAAAGTGGAAGTGCTGTGCAGAGCGGCAGACCGATGCAGGGCACAAGCGCAGTACAAAGCGGAAGTGTTGCACAGAGTGCAAGACCTGCACAAAGTGTGGGTACAGCACAAAGCGCAAGTGCAGTACAGACCGAAAACGCAATACAGAGAGAAGAAACGGCACAGAGCGGAAATGTCCTTCAGGGTCAGCAGACCGCCACTTCTGTGCATGATCATAAAATCGGAAATCCTGTTCAAAGGCAGCAGGCCATAAGAGCGGCCAGAGCTGCAAAGCTTGCACAAAGAGAACAGCAGGCAGCAGGATTGAGCGAAGAAACCGGTACAACGAGTTCGTTTGACCAAAGGGATGTGTCCGGGATTTCACAGGAATCTCAAATTCCTGCATCACCCGGGATTCCACAGGCACCGCAAACGCCGGTATCACCTCGGATTCCCGAGGAAATTGATATTGACAGTTTTATAGCGGAGTTTGAGGACGGTCCCGTTACTCAGGATACCAAGGAATTTTTCAAGGCCGATCCTGTTTCTCAGGATACCAAAATCTTCTATAGAAAGAAGCGTGAGGCGTCACACGCAAAACGTGGTGACATGCCTCAGTCGGATACAACTGCAAGTTCAATGCCTCAGCCCGGTAATGCCGGTGCACAGGGATATGGCACAACGTCTCAGGCAGGTACAACTGCACCCCAAGGACATGGCTCAATGGTTCAGCCCGGTAATGCCGGTGCGCAGGGATATGGCACAACGTCTCAGGCAGGAGCAACTGCACCCCGAGGACATGGCTCAATGGTTCAGCCCGGTAATGCCGGTGCACAGGGATATGGCACAACATCTCAGGCAGGTACAACTGCACCCCAGGGACATAATACAATGTCTCGTCCCGAAAACGTCGGTGCACAGACAGGCGCGTATCGTACAAAAACGCCTGAAGCAGTTAATCCCGCAGTTCAGTCTGGAGTTGTTTCGTCGGCGGCAGAAAGACCTGTTACATTCGTAAGACCCGGGACAACCCAAACTGTTGATTCCGGGATTAATGAGGGAAGCGGAGCAACCCAGGCATTTTATCCAAGAAATCCTGCAAGACCCGTATCATCTCAAAACGTTGACTCGGGAATGGGCACAAGACCGGTAGAGCCCCAAACCGTTGGCACCGTACCCGTATCATCTCAAAGCGTTGACGCGGGAGCGGGAACAAGACCCCAAACAACCCAAACTGTTGACCCGAGAATCGGTGCAAGACCTCAGGTAACACAAAACGTTGACCCGAGAATCGGTGCAAGACCTCAGGCAACACAAACCGTTGA
>JAILPU010000308.1 GCA_024699395.1 Lachnospiraceae bacterium
GCTTATGGGTCAGGGCATGGGTGACAGCTTATTTGAAGGATTATTTGATGATGAGCCGGAGGATGAGCCTGAAGAAGAAAGAGATTTCCCACGTAACTACGGTGATGCATTGTAATATAAAAATCGAAGCGGTTTCGACGGAGAATAATAAGCAAATAGTTCAAGGCGGCGTGGCGCAGAATGGTGAAAAATACCAAATGGCTGCGGCAGATAATAATGACAGATACCTACGGTATCGGAGAGGAGAATGTTATGGGATGCGGATATTGGAGCGATGATGCTTTTAGAAAATATTCAAGAAATATGGGAAGAACCGTGGATTCAAACGGAAAGCTTAAAGGAAATATGACCAATCAGGAGATGTTTAAGGAAAAAACTCTCAATCCCCTTTTGAATCCCAAGGATGTAATGAGAACGTGCTGCGATAATGAGGAACATCCTAATACCATTCCCGTGATTTTGGCGCTGGATGTGACCGGCTCTATGGGGCAGGCGGCAGTGGAAGTGGCAAAGCAGCTCAATATCATTATGACTGAGCTTTACAGAAATGTTAAAGACGTGGAATTTATGGTGATGGGTATTGGAGATTTCGCTTATGATAAACATCCTTTGCAGGTAACACAGTTTGAATCTGACATCAGGATTGCGGAGCAGCTGGACAAAATTTACTTTGAGTTCGGCGGTGGCGGAAACAGTTATGAATCATATACCGCCGCATGGTATTTTGGATTGGAGCACGTGAATTTGGATGCCTGGAAGCGTGGACGAAAGGGAATAATCATAACCATGGGTGATGAGGGTCTTAATCCCTATCTTCCCGGTAACAGACTGGCCGGCTTAACCGGAAGACCTGTTCCCTGCAATGTGGAAACAAGAGATCTTTACCCCGGAGTTTTGCAAAAATATGACGTGTATCATCTTTTTGTGGATCACGGTAGTTACGTTCTCAGGGATTATTACAGAAGCTGGAGAGAATATCTGGATGAAGAGCACTTTATGGTGACCAACATCGATGGCATCAAGGATAAGATTGTCCGTATTGTGACAGCACATGCCGAAGAAGACAGGAGAACCGTTGCTTTTACGGAAGCGAAGGAAAGAAGATTTGGAAACTTTTTTGAACCAAATGAAAAGAAGGCGGCAACTTTCCTTCAGGCTGCGGCAAAAGCGGAGGGAATCAGCTGGTAGTCCGGTTACGAGAGGGGTTTACAGTTTCTGTGGTTGACATTTGTATTAGTTAAAAAAGGAGGTGACGGTATGCAGGACGTTCGTATTGTGATAGGCGCCAATTATGGCGATGAAGGCAAAGGTTTGATGACTGATTTTTTTGCGGCGCAGGCTGTTAAAGAAGGAAAAAGGGTTTTGGTTATCCCTTCTAATGGCGGCGCCCAGAGAGGGCATACTGTCACCACACCTGAGGGTGTGCGTCATGTTTTTCAACATTTCGGATCCGGGACCTTGGCGGGAGCCGATACGTGGTCACCTCGTTTTTTCATTGTTAATCCCATGATTTTTATGAATGAATATGAAAAATTAAAGGCGGAAGGCGCGGGAGATTTTCATGTTGCTTTTGATCCGGAGTGCCCGATTTCAACACCCTTTGATATGATCACCAATCAGATTTTGGAAGAACACAGAGGAAATGCCCGTCACGGTAGCTGTGGTATCGGTATCTGGGAGACTTTAATAAGGCAGGGAAAACTCCTTGGGGAAATGCTTGCCATGTCTGATGCTGAGATTAAAAATTACATAAATACAGATTGCAGAAATCAGATGCTAAAGCGTCTTTCGGACAACGGGATTCTCAATATACCTGACAGGTGGCGGGATATTATTGACGATGAGGGCTTGATTGACAATTTTATCTATGATCTAAGGGCTATGAGTGATATTGCTGTGATTAGGGATGGGGATATCCTTGGGGAATATGACAGACTTATTTTTGAAAACGGTCAGGGACTTTTATTAGACCGCTCTCACAGGGAATATGCTCCCCACACTACTCCCAGCAATACGGGATTTCGAAATCCCGCACAACTTATCAGGGAAAACTTAAAGGGGATGCAGGGGGATGTCGAGTGCTGCTATGTTACGAGGACTTATCTTACCCGTCACGGCGCAGGTCCCTTTAACGAAGAGTGCCTCAAAGAAGATATCAACGCCAATATGAAGGATCTTACCAATGTTCCCAACCCTCACCAGGGTACTATCCGTTATGGTAAGCCCAATGAGAAGGCTATACTTAAGCGTATCAGAGAGGATTTTGACAGCGAAGTGCTCCCGGAAGGCTTTATAAAGCGGATGGCGATTGCTGTGACTCATGTGAATGAATATCATTCGGGGATTGTTGAATTCGGCGATTATATCAGTGACGGAGAGACGAGGGAGGATGTAACAAACTAAGCGACATTGAATCAAAAACGTGGGAAGACAAGAACATTTCTTTGATACATAATGGCGGTTATGAGATTTAGGATCTTGTAGCTGCCTTTTATATTTAAACAAACGGTGGGGAAAAAGACTCTTGACATATTATCAAAATGAATATATGATAGAACAAATTAAGTATGTGTGTAGGCAACGCCTTTTAGAAAAATTTTAAGGAGCAGTAAAAATGATGTATAGGTTTAACGGCTTAGAATTGCTTGATCAAAACGATAATATTGTGGTATGCGTTGGAATGCCGGTTGAAAAGATGCCTGAAGAAATAAGAGGGATGGCGCGTGTGGATGTGACATTTTTGGATTTTCACGGCAAATTGATTATTGGCACAAAAAATGCATTTGTGCAATCGCTTAGGTTATTGATTTATAAGAAAACGTATGTACTTGAGGCTTTAGCAAAGGCTACAGTCCAGGATTGTGATGCGGTATTTGAGGATGCTTTTTATTCTGTTCGCACAGCGCTGGATACTTGGTTTAAAGATGCAATAAAACCTATAGCCGGAGATAGAGAGTCTGTTTATAAGATAGGTAACAAAAAGATATGTGCGGGTATATACCCTGATTGTATATATATTAATGTTGCGTACTCCAAAGTTGTTATCATTCTGGAACCTCGATGTGAATTTAGAGGTGAATTTGATAGATACAATGGGATTGTCGGACAACAAACAAATGTTGCTTTAATAGGATTAGATAATATTACTGTAGTGGACGGAAATAAGAATGTTACAAAAACATTATTAAGTTTGTTTGGTGACCTTTCTGATGCTTACAAGAAAAAACTTGTAAGTGCAGGCGTGGATGAAGCCGTTAAGGTAATAAAAGGTTGTGTCAAGGAATATTATTTTGACTTTGTCACGGTGGGATTTCCTGTAGACAACAGTTACCAGAAACAGCTTATTTTGAATATAATCGAGCATTTCTGTCGTCATGAAGCTGAAGTAAACAGGGCCGATTTTTTGTGTGAGGATTCATTATTCAATTTCTTGAAAAAATACAATACTATTCCTGAAATGAACTGCCAAGAAAACAGTGAATTGCCCTATATAGAAGAATCTGTAGACAAAATCACAAAAAGTATTCCCGGTCTGAAATCAAATCCTGAAAATTTGGAGAAGCATTCCTTTAAGTGGTTATTTGATGCCATTGATGTAGGGAAAATAATTATTGAGTGGGATATTTCGCCGGATAATTATATTGGCAGATATTACATGAGAATGATAATAAAGGGGCTCACTGACATCCTTAAAAGCATGGAAGTGGAATATAAAATAGAGGATAGCATTGACCATGAACTCAACTGCAAATGGATTAATATGTCAGACGGAGAATTTAAGATTCCTACTATCCCTGTGGGGAGAAAAATAGTATCCTGTGAACAATACATAGAACTGGCAAGAACGTTTTTACCGCCCCGAATGTTTGATGTGGTTTATGATGAAAAAACAAAATACTTATCTTTTTCCCAAGACATTCTGTCGGATGATTTTAGGGGCATTGAGTCCGTTCGGTTTAGCCCTGAGTTAAGATGCTGGGATGTTTTTGTTTCTGCTGATAATCATCCGCTATGTAAAAATGATAAAAACGCAATTTATAAGCCGATTGTTGAAGAATACAGAGCACTTGTATTGGAAGATTGGTTCAATAATACCTTTGACAAAAGGAAAAATTTTCCATGGGGATATATTAGCCTTGAACACGAGGATAACCCTTATTGTGAATATGCCCATATTTCTCAAATAAGAATTCATTATCCCACGATTTCAAAGGAATTAGAAGTGAAGCTTGTAAATATAGAGAATTCTTCCGGTAAAACGATGCTTACTTTTGAATCACCCGATGGAGAGATACATACAATTCAGTCCGGATACAACAACGCTCCAATGTACAGAATAAAAGAACTTGAACTCTTCGGAGATCATATATATGAGGAGTGCGAATGCCAGGCGGTATGGGAAAAGATATGTGAACAAAAGGAAATACTTAAGAAACTTAACGAGCATAAAGGAAACCATGCGGATTTTATATATAAAAAAGATATATATGGGCAAGTTGGATATTTTATAGATGATGATTCCATACATGCGACGGATGGAAGTGGACGTAATTATTGCGATGCATTTTCAAGTGTATTGAAAAGTGCACTTAACAACTGGCTGGGAGAACATGATGAAATTGATGGGAAAGGTGGAAGAGCATATACACGCTGGATTAAACAGGACTATTTCGCTGAGATTTTGGATGCTGTAGATAAAGGAGGTATATGTTCCTATTCCAGTTATATAGAGAAAAATGTAACGAATTGACAGAGTGACTGAAAAATACCGCCACCGGTGAGGAGAAAAAAGATAACATAATCTGTTTCCTTGACTGTTACACCGTGCTTTGACTTGGCGACCAATTCCACTGAACCGACTTGTGAAATTTTTCATTAAATGTGTAAAAAGGCCGAAAGTGCCTCATAAAATGTGGGAGATTGCTCGAAAGTGCCCTAAAAATGCGTCAAAATTGCCGGTTTGCATCGTGAGCAAAATGCAAATATTGAGATATAGCTCCTTGTATCATGTTTCATTAGGGGTATAATAATAATTTAAGAAGGATGTGCACTTATGAAAAACTATACAATGACTGATGAAGAAATAGAATATCTTAAGGGTTATGACATTACTCAATATGACAGGCCATCCCTTACTGCGGATATGGCGGTTTTTGCGGTATTGAGTGAGGGAGATTCCAAGGAATACAGAAAGGATCCCAAGAAGCGTTTGGGGATTCTTATGATTAGAAGAGGGACTTATCCATACAGGGATTGCTATGGGCTTCCCGGGGGATTTGCAAGGGTAGATGAAAGCATCGAAGAGACAGCTTTTCGTGAGCTGAAGGAAGAGACATCGGTGGACAGCGCCTTTTTGGAGCCTTTCGGAATGTTCAGCGCACCCACAAGAGATCCCAGAGGATGGATAGTCTCCCAGGGATTCCTTGCATTGGTGGATGCCAACAAATATAAGGTACATGCGGGAACGGACGCCTGGGAAGCGACCTGGTTTTTTATCGATGTGGATAAAAAAGAAATCAAAAGGCGTATGCAGAAGGACAAGGCTGAAATCATCACTCGCTATACCTTAAAGCTTGAGCGGGATGAGAAAAAATTGGAGGCTGTGATAGAGGAGCATAAAAAGTTTTGCGGCTATCACGAGACTACCCAATATGAAATCATTAAGGATGAGGATTTTGCTTTCGATCACGCAGAGATTGTTTTAAGAGCATATCTGGCACTTAAAGAGCAAACGGCGCAGTCGGGACGCATTGTTTTCGATTTGATGCCGGAACTTTTCACTTTATACAGTCTTCAGGAGGCCCATGAAGTGATTCTTGGGGAGAAACTTCTCACCCCTAATTTCAGAAGAAAGATGGCGCCCCTTGTAATCGAAACAGATGAAATGGTAACAGGTCCGGGACATCGCCCCGCCAAACTTTTTCGAAGGAACACGGAAGCGTTTTACGAGCGCAGCTAGTACAGGGATCGGAGTAAAATCCGGTCCCTGATTTTTTTTACAAAATTTTTTTAAAGATTTTTTAAGGAAGCTGAAGACTTTTTGAAAGCTGTTTCGTTATATAATATGTAAGACAATAAAGGAAAAGGAGGTGGAGAAAATAGATCCCAAGGAAAAGTTAACTGAGCTGATGGATAAATACAAGGATCTTGTTTTCTCCGTATGCCTCAAAATGACAGGGGATTATTTTACCGCGGAAGATATCACCCAGGAAACCTTTATCTTAGCTTATAAGAATCTGAACAGATTTGACCCGAAAGCCGAAAAGGCGTGGCTGTGTAAGATAGCCGCAAATAAATGCATTGACTTTTTAAGATCGGCGAAACAAAGAGAGGTGGCCACATCCGAGGAGGATTTGCCCAATGTGCCCACTGAATCGGGGGATGAGCCTCTTGATAAGTGCTTAAACAAAAACATTCTGGAGGAGCTTAAAGAAAACTGCAAAGCTCTTCCCGAACCCTATAACGAGGTGGCGACGGATTATTTTGTATATGAGCTTACGGCAAAGGAGATCGCCGAAAAGAGAGGAAGCCCTCTTAAAACCACTCAGACCCATATTTACAGGGCGAGGGAAATGCTTAAGAAAACCATAAGAAAGGAGGACTTGCTTGCATGATGAATGATTTGGAATATTTTGATGACGACGCTTTGGAAAAGCTTATAGCCGACGTGGAGCAAAACGATCTGGTGAAAGCTCCGGACAGGATTACAAAAAATGTTTTGGCCGCAATAAATCTAAGAGAGAGAAAGATTGTTGAATACAGAAGATATCGTCTGCAGGTGGGACTGGCAATTGCGGCGGCAGCAGTTTTCTTACTTGTAACACCCGTAAGAATTGCCTTTGGTTCAAAAACTATGGTAAAACCCGAGGCACCTTCTAAGGAGAGTGTGCTTGAAGCAGAAAAGGTTCCTTCCAAGGAGAGCATCCTTGAAGCAAACAAAGTGCCTTCCAAAGAGGAAGTAATGGCTAAGTATGATAGGACGTTTTCGGATAATCTGAAAAGAAAAGTTGAAGATATTATTGTTTACATAGGAGGTTCAGAATGAAACATACACATATGAAAAAGAACAAGTTTCTTACATTTGGCTGTTCTCTTTTACCCGGTGCGGCTGAAATGTACATGGGTTTTTTAAATAACGGTTTAAGTCTCTTGCTGGTATTTATGGCTGCGGTTCTTCTGTGTTGGGGATTTGGTGAAGTATTCTGTTTGGCATTGTTCATAGTCTGGGTATACGGATTTTTCCACGCATGGAGCATCCGAAGTCTTGATGAGGAAAGTTTTAAAACCTCTGAGGATGTATATATATGGGAGGAATTTACCAACGGAAGAGATGTGGTATTTGACAAAAAGAAGGTGGAGAAGACCATTCCGGTTATATTGCTTCTTATGGGCTTTGGTATTCTGTGGAACAGTTTTTCATATCTTATTTTGGATTTCATTCCCGATAATCTCTGGCATATTTTTTCTCCCATAATCACCCATTTGCCGGGAAATGTGTTTGCTGTGATATGTGTGGTTTTGGGATTTAAGTTGTTAAGAAATAAAAAGAAAGATATGGATAAAGAATGCGAGGAATTAAAAGATGGATGCGAATCTCAGAGTAAGTAATGAAGATACCAAACGATGCCTTCAGCAAGTATTTGTTCTATGTCATCTATCCCCTTCATATCTGGCTACTTGTGATCATTGATTCCATCCACGGTTGAGGTTTGCCTATGCAAAATATACTTGCTGTAAAGTTCGACGTAACTTATAATATAAGAGTCGGACAGGTGGTATATTAACGATTATATTGCCGATTCTGTTTACTTTATTTAAGGGTAAGCAGGTCGGCTTTTGTTTTATGTAAACACCGGTCGACGCCTTATATAGGCAATTTGTAAAAGGAAATATAAAGATATATAAAATGGGAAAAAATAAGTCCAAGGCGCTTTTTTATATTATGCCGGTGGTTCTCTTGGGGACGGTTATTTTTATTCAGTTATGTACTTTGATTAAGCTACCTGAAAAGAGAGAATTGAATAATGTGACCCTTGCATCCTTTCCTGAGGAGAAATCTCTTAAGGCATTTATGGACGGTTCCTTTCAGAAACAGTTGGACAGCTGGCTGGGAGATCATTTTTACGGACATACTAATGCCGTTATGGTTCACAATCAGGTGGATTACAGTATTTTTAAGGATGCCTCCGGAAATGTGGCACAGGGTAAAGAGGGTTATCTCTACATCAAAGATCAGACTCCACTTTATGTCTCCGGGAAGAAGACCAATGACAATACATGGGATGACTATCTTTCTTATGCGGGAAAGCTTAAGAACCTACAGGATATTTTGAATGCTAATAACAAGGATTTTGTGCTTCTTCTCACACCCATTAAGGCGGAAATTTATCCCGATAAGCTGCCCTGGTATTTCAAGCTTCTTAATAAAAAATATTCCGATAAAGAAAATGCCATTCATGATACATTTGTAAGAGCCCTCAAGGAGTGCGGGGTTAACTATTATGACGTTACCGACGACCTTAAGAAAATGCGTGATGAAGTGGATTTCGAAGTGTTTTCCAAAACAGGTCAGCACTGGACTCTTACTGCGGCGGCATATGAGATGAACAGTATTTTTGACAGGTTTGAAGATATGTCGGAGTTTACGAAGTATCCAAGGGTGGATGTCGTGGATGTCAACGACGGAATTTTTGCTATTGATAAAGACCTTTTGGATATGCAGAATGTTTTTTGGTACAAAGAGGCGGATAGATACACAAAGCCTGTAGTGAAATATACCAAAAGTGACGACAGCATTTATATTTTCGGAACAAGCTACATTCATGAAATCTGGCACTCACTTTACGGCGTGGATGAAACCGGAAAGGACCTTGCTTTTAATTCCATAACCGCACAGCAGTATTTTGTATCGGTCACAGATGTTTCCGAAAAGGGTGCAAACACCACATTTTTTTCAGAGGGAGAAGACCCTTACGATCTTGGGATAACAAGAAGGTTAAAGAATTCTTCACTTCTTTTGATGGAGCAGTGCGGTGCATTTGGTGTTACGGATCACATAGCGGGTATTAACACAAGATTTGTGGATTATCTGACCGGGGTTTTTGACGGTGAGGATTACAGCCTTACGGGAAATATGCTTCGGGACAAATCCTACACCGGTGATTTTGAACTTACCAACTTTGACGGGCCTGAGGAGTTGGGTAGATGGTCATTGGGAGACGAGTTGGGATTTACAATGCACGACAGTCTCTGTCAAAGTGATTCTGAAAAGATTCTTCTTTGCATCGATGCCCATTCTTTTTCACAGGACCGGGATGCCCAAATTTGGCTTAACGATACATTGATAGATACAGTCAAAGTTAAATGCGATTCCACTGAAAGCTTTTCTTTTGAATTGCCTACAGATCTCTTAAAGGACAGGGATAATGTTGTTGCGATTAGACTGTCCGGTCACAGCGTATCACCGAAGGAGTTGGGGGAGGGTGATGACGAAAGAAGCCTTGGACTTTTTGTGGAAAATATGGAAATAATTTCATCCGGAGAAAGATAAATGAGTTTTACGTCCGTATCATTTCTGCTTTTCTTATTTCCCGCAGGAATCATACTTAATTATTTTACCAAAAAAGAATACAGAGTTTACATACTTACCGCTTTGTCGGTGCTGTTTTATGCATGGAGCGGCGTGGGCTTTCTCATACTTTTGACGGTGTCGGCTCTGTTGGCGTTTGTTTCGGGTATCGCCCTTGAGAAAGCAAAGAAGGTTTCTTTGCGAAGGGGAATACTGGCATTGACGCTTATTTACAATATCGGTGTACTTTTCGGATATAAGTATCTTTTTACTGTTTTTCCGGGCTTTTCACAGAGACTGGCAAGGGTTTTTCATATTGATGGAAATCTTCTTAACAACATAGTGATTCCCTTGGGAATTTCCTTTTACACCTTTTCGATTTTATCCTATGTGATTGATGTTTATATCGAAAAATGCGAAGCCCGGAAAAATTTTGTAAGGCTTTATTTGTATGTGATATTTTTCCCCAAGATAATACAGGGACCCATCACAAGATATACCGATTTTATGGAGCAACTCGACAATAATGAAACCGGGATAGTCCTTATGGATGAGGGCTTTGAGCGTTTTATTAAGGGTATGGTTAAGAAGGTTTTGATAGCGGACCGGCTTTACAATATCGTGTCCTATCCCTTTGATAAAATAAGAAATGTAGGCACAATTCCTGCCTGGATCGGTATCATAACCTATCTTCTTCAGCTTTATTTTGATTTTTCGGGATACAGCGATATGGCCATCGGTCTGGGTAATATGCTGGGATTCAGGTTGCCGGAAAACTTCGATCACCCTTATTTGTCGGAGACGGTGTCGGAATATTGGAGAAGGTTTCATATTACCTTGGGTGAGTGGTTCAGAGATTATGTTTATACGCCGGTTTCCAGAGTGCTTATCTGGAATGAAAAAATAAAGAGTTCCAAGAATCCCAGGCTTGTGTGCGATATTATTTCCCTTTTGTGCGTTTGGGTTCTTACGGGAATCTGGCACGGCGCGGGATTAAAATTTTTACTGTGGGGATTGTGGTATTTTGTTTTCATAAGTTTTGAGAGAATAAGAGACGATCGCAGGAAAAAGATACGTAAGAAAAAGGGAATAAAGGGCAGTAAGAAAACTGTTCTTCAGTCAGTCTCGGACAGGCTTGTCACTGTTATTGCCACGGTATTCGGCTATGTGATATTCAGGGCGTCTTCCTTAAAGGATGCGCTTATCTACTGGTACAGGCTTGTGAAGTGGGATACACGTGACGGCTGGGTATTTTTGGCTCGTTTCGATAACTATGTGATTTTTGCCGTTTTGATGGGGATTGTTTTTTCATTCCCGATTTACGGATTTATTAAGAAAAACGTATTTGAAAAAAATGATGTTACAAGGATTCTTCACAGAGTGATCCTTATAATATTTGCTGTCATAACTTTCTGCTATGCAGTGGGTTCGGGAAGCAGTGCGTTTTTGTATGAGGTTTTTTAAATGGATAACAGTATCTGTTCTTTCAGAGATTTGCAGAAACTGTCACGTAAAGAAGTGGCGGGACCCGGGGTAAAGATTGCGGTTTTGGGGAACTGTTCCACACAGTTTCTTTCCCAGGCCATAAACGGCGCTGTCAAAAACAGGGGCTTTAATGCATCTGTGTTTGATGCGGACTACAATCAGATTGAAGCTCAGCTTTTGGACAGGGAAAGCGAATTGTTTGCCTTTGAACCTGACTTTATTGTGTTGTGGCTTTCAACGGAAAAACTTTACGAAGAGTTTTTGGATGAAGATGCGGGCAAAAGACCTTCCTTTGCCGAAAGATATATGGCAAAGATTCTTCGCTATTGGGAGCTTGCGGGAAAGAATTCAAAGGCAAAGATTTTACAGTTTAATTTTACGGAAACTGAGGATAAGTGTCTGGGCAATTATTCCGTAAAGGTTACCTCCTCATTTTCCTATCAGATAAGAAAATTAAATTTTATACTTGAAGAGAGCATGGCCGAAAATGCCAATGTGTTTCCTGTGGATATACTTTCTCTTCAGATAAGGCTTGGCAGGGATAAATTCGGGGATGCGCCTCTTTATTACAATGCCAAGATGACGGTTTCCATTAACAGCCTCCCCTACATTGCCAAGGAGGTTGCGGGGATTATTGCGGCGACCAAGGGAAGTATTAAAAAGTGCGTGATCATGGATCTTGACAATACCCTTTGGGGCGGCGTTATCGGAGATGACGGCCTTGGGGGAATTGAGATCGGCGAGCTGGGACAGGGACATTGTTTTTCCAATCTTCAAAGGTGGCTTAAGCAGTTGAAACAGTGCGGCATTATCCTTGCGGTATGCAGTAAGAACAATGAGGAGACGGCTAAGGAACCCTTTGAAAAACATGAAGATATGATATTGAAGCTAGAAGATATCTCGGTGTTTGTGGCTAACTGGGAGGACAAGGCTTCCAATATTAAACTGATACAAAAGACCCTTAATATCGGAATGGATTCCATTGTCTTTTTGGATGACAATCCCTTTGAGAGAAATCTTGTGAGGGAAATGATACCGGAGATTACGGTGCCGGAACTTCCCGAGGACCCGGCGCTTTATCTTGATTTTCTTCAGAAGGAGAATCTTTTTGAAAACATAGCCTTCTGTGGGGAGAGTGCCGACAGAACAAAGCAGTACAGGGCTGAGTTTGAGAGGAAAAAGGCAGAGCTTTCCTATGAATCCATTGACGAGTATTTAAAGAGTCTTAAGATGGTAGGAAGGGCAAGGGAATTTGAAGAGGTAAGATTCCAAAGGATTGCAGAACTTACCCAGAGGTCCAATCAGTTTAACTTACGAACGGTGCGCTATACCAAAGGAGACATTGAGAGGATTTCAAAGGACGATTCCTATATTACTTTGTATTACACTTTGAAAGACAAGTTCGGTGACCATGGTCTTGTGTCGGTGGTTATCTTAAAAAAGATTGATGAAACTTCGGTATTTGTGGATACCTGGCTTATGAGCTGCAGAGTTCTTAAGAGAGGTATGGAGGAGTTTATCGTTAACACCCTTGTGGACAGGGTAAAGGAAAAAGGCTTTAAGTTAATTGAGGCCCAGTATATTCCCACTCCCAAAAACAAGATGGTGGAGCATATTTACGACAGAATGGGCTTTACCCCTGTGGGAGAGGGTAACTACAGGCTTAATGTAGAGGATTATATATATAAGCCAAACTTTATCGAGACGGAGTAGTCGGGTATTATATATTGGGGGCACGAAAACGACAGATGCATTATTCCATACCCAATCGACGACAAATTTTGAAAAATTGTGCGAGAATCAGAGGATTAGTATGTTAACCGGATGTGCCGCAGGAAATCACGTGGTGGCAATGATAACATAATTAATGAAAAACAACTCAAAACAATATATGATGTGTAAAAAATAAAAGGAGAAAAACATGGACAGAGCACAGGCTTATGAAAAAGTTACGGAGATATTCAGAGATATATTTGAGGACGATGAGATTGTATTAAGTGATGAGACCACCGCAAAAGATATCGAGGGATGGGACAGCCTTACACATCTTAGTCTTATAAATGAAATAGAGATGGCTTTTGATATAAGATTCAAGCTTGCAGAGGTTCAGAAATCCAAGAATGTGGGTGAACTTATCACAGCTCTTTTAAGTCACGTGGGAGAATAATGATATGAGTATAGCTTATTCTAAGGAACATATCTGGGTGAAAGAAGAAGATGGCGTGGCTCTTTTGGGACTTTCCGAGTATGCCGTTACAAAGCTTAAAGCTATTATGTTTTTAGACCTCCCTGAGGAGGGGGACGAAGTTGATATAGACTCCAAATTCGGAGATGTGGAGAGTAAAAAGACGGTTTCTGACATGATTTCCCCTGTAACCGGAGTGGTTA
>JAILPU010000313.1 GCA_024699395.1 Lachnospiraceae bacterium
GTTAACTCACAAAATAAATGAAAGAGAGTGAATTGTATGTACAAAAAAGTATTAGTTGTCGACGACTCTGCACTTATGAGAAGGGTCATCTGTGATATAATTGATTCAGATGAAAGATTCCGTGTTGTTTCAAGAGCGACAAACGGCATGGAGGCTTTGGAACTGCTAAGACGAAATAAATACGATGCGGTCATTCTTGACGTAAATATGCCCAAGATGAACGGGCTGGAACTTTTGGAAAATCTCGGCAAAGAAAAGATCGAGACCAAAGCCATTATGGCAAGCACAGACACCAAAGAAGGAGCAAAGGTCACCCTTGACGCTCTGGAACTGGGAGCTGTGGATTTTATCCATAAACCGGATAATGTAAATGACTGCAGGGCTGATTCTTTTAAGAGTAAGCTTATAAATATTTTACTTGCGGTTACCGAATCGGAGCACATACCCCAATACGGTAAAACAAAGCCTAAGGAAGACGATTTCACCAATAAGGTGATAGAGATGGCAAGGAAGCATACAGCTTCAGTCAAATCTTCCAAAATCATAGCCATTGCCAGCTCCACCGGAGGACCCAAAGCGTTGCAATCGGTAATCCCTAAGTTTCCGGCGGATATTGATGCACCCATTGTGCTGGTGCAACATATGCCCAAAGGATTTACCGCTTCACTTGCGGAAAGACTGGATGAGATGAGTAAAGTGAAGGTGAAGGAAGCCGAGGAAGGGGATATTTTAGCTAAAGGGTGCGTCTATCTTGCCAGAGGCGGCAAGCATATGAATATAATTCGAAACGGTTCTTCCTGTATGATTCATTATACGGACGAACCCAACAGGGAGGGGGTTAAGCCCTGTGCGAATTATATGTATGAATCCCTTGCAAATTGCGACTTTGACTGTACGGTCTGTGTTGTAATGACAGGGATGGGGGCGGACGGAACCGAAGGAATCCGTAATCTTAAAAACAAGAAGAAAGTGTATGTTATCTCCCAGGATCAGGAGTCATGCACAGTTTACGGAATGCCTAAGAGTATCGCCCAGGCTAAATTATCGGATCAGGTTGTTGGACTTGAACAAATTGCTCAGGAGATAATCTTACAGGTTGGCGTAACCAAATAATTTGCCGGATTCGGCAGAACGGAGGAGTATACCATGGATGTAAGTCAGTATCTTGAAATTTTCCTTGATGAAACCAAAGAGCATCTTCAGAATCTGAACACCAGAGTCCTTGAGCTGGAATCGGATCCCGAGAATTCCGACACTGTCAATGAAATATTCCGAGCCGCCCACACTTTAAAGGGTATGGCAGGAACAATGGGTTATAAGAGAATGCAGAATCTGACCCATGATATGGAAAATGTTTTTTCCGAAGTCAGAAACGGCAATCTCAAGGTTAAACCTGAGATTATAGACGTTCTCTTCCAGTGCCTTGACGCCCTTGAAGAATATACCAATAATATTCAGGAGTCGGCTGATGAGGGAACCAATGACAATGAACCCATTATCAAGATGTTGAATGATATACTCAACAATAAAACTCCGGATACGGAAAGAACCAAAACACCCGAACCCGAGAAAACCCCTGAGAAGGCCGCCGAAAAGGGTGAACCCTGGTATGATATTCATTTTGATGAAAGCCAGCTCACTGTTTTGGGTGAAGCCGTTAAGCAGGGCAAAAATATATACGGCCTGAATGTTACTGTTCAGGAAAGCTGCCTTCTTAAGGCCGCAAGAGCATTTCTTGTATTTAAGTCCGTTGAGGAACAGGGCGAAATCGTAATGTCCGAACCCAGCGCACAGGATATAGAAGATGAAAAATTCGATCACAGCTTCGTAATAGTTGTGATTTCGGATGCAAAACTAGAAGATATTATAAAGGGAGCTCAAGAGGTATCCGAGATTGAATCAGTTACCGGAGGACTCGTTGATCCCGATAAGATTACTCTCGGTGACAACCAGAGCGAATCGGAACCTGTAAAGGCTGATAAGAAGGAAGAAGCAAAAGAAAGCGCTCCCGCACCAAAAGCCGGTAATGCAGTTGCTCAAACCGACGCTTCCAAATCTTCAAATGCTCCTTCAAAGGAGAAGAAAGCGGGAGGCTCAAAGCCTGTTGTTAACAGGACGGTTAGAGTTGATATTGAAAAGCTTGACGGACTCATGAACCTTGTGAGTGAGCTTATCATCGCCAAAAACGCACTGGTTTCCGCTTCCAACAGTGAGCAGAACAATAACGGCTTCAATGAGCAGATAGAATATCTTGAGAGCGTAACCACCAGCCTTCACGAATCGGTTATGAAGGTAAGGATGGTGCCCATTGAGAGCGTTGTAAGTAAATTCCCCCGTATGATAAGAGACCTTCAGAAACAGCTTGGCAAGAAGATGGAACTGTATATGTCAGGTGAGGAGACTGAACTCGATCGTACCGTGGTGGATGAAATCGGCGATCCCCTTATGCATTTGTTAAGAAATGCTGCGGATCACGGTCTTGAATCTTCGGAAGTAAGACAGCAGAGAGGCAAGAACCCTGTGGGTTCCATTTTCCTCGATGCATATCAGGACGGCAATAACGTTGTTATAGAAGTAAGAGATGACGGTAACGGAATCGACGTGGAAGCTGTTAAAGCAAAGGCAATTGAGAGAGGTACCATCACTCCGGAGCAGGCAGCTACCATGACTGACAAAGAGATAATTAATCTCTTATTCCTGCCCAGCTTCTCAACGGCCAAGAAGATAACAGACGTCAGCGGAAGAGGCGTAGGACTTGACGTTGTAAGGAGTAAGATTGAATCCTTAAGCGGTGAAGTTGAAGTTAAGTCGGTTCTCGGAGAAGGAAGTACCTGGATTATAAGACTTCCTCTTACGCTTGCCATTATCCAGTCCCTTATGGTTGTTGTGGGCGGAGAAAAATACGCAATCGCTTTGGGAACCATACAGACCATTGAAGATGTGGCTGTTACCGACATAAAGCTTGTTCAGAACAAAGAAGTTATTAATTTAAGAGATATGGTTATTCCTCTTATCCGTCTTTCGGATGTTCTTGATGTGGAGAGCACCAAGAGCCCTGAGGATAATCTTACGGTGGTTATTTGCAAGAAGGGTGAGAAGACTGTGGGTCTTGTTATCGATGAACTCATCGGTCAGCAGGAGATAGTTATCAAATCCTTAGGCAAATATATCAAGCAGTGTAAGTTTATAAGCGGTGCCACCATCCTCGGAGATGGCGAAGTTGCACTTATACTTGACGCAAATGTATTGATCTGACCTTCGTTAAGATTATTAGCGGATAATCCGCGGATAGGAGAAACTATGGAACAGTTAAGAACCAATGATGCTATAGATGTAAGAGACCTTGATAACAAAACATTAGGCGAAAACATTCAGTTTATCGTAATACGTTTAGGGAACGAGCAGTACGGAATAGATATTAAATATATCGATAATATTGTGAGAATGCAGCATATCACCAGAGTCCCCAAGGTTAAGAAATACCTTAAAGGGGTAATTAACTTAAGAGGAGAAGTTATTCCTGTAATGAGTTTGAGACTCAGAATGGGACTTGACGAGGATGTGCTGGGAAGAACCACCAGAATTATAATTCTCAAGCAGGAACAGGAAGGCAATGTGGGAATTATAGTGGACGAGGTTAAGGAAGTTGTTACTCTTAACACCAACGATATTGAGAAGGTTTCCCACGGCAATAATGAAGACAGCACTTTCTTTATAAACGGTGTTGGCAAGCAACCTAACGGTGAACTGATTTCATTGCTTGATCTTGCAACCATCACTTTGGAAGATAATTATTAATCAATCTGCAATAACGCTTTAAAAGCATTATACATGGGGAAATAACGTATTTAAGGCATATTAAGAGGAGTAGTATATGGGTGAAGTTACATTGGCTCAAGTTTCCAGTAATTATCTTGACGTTCTACAGGAAATCGGCAATATCGGAGCAGGAAATGCCATGACGGCGCTTTCACAGATGATGAACTGCAAAGTTGATATGAAAGTTCCGCAGGTAAGACTTCTTGAATTCCGGGATGTGGGTTCTCTTGTGGGAGGAGAAGAGCAGATAATGCTGGCGGTTATGCTGGGGGTTGAAGGGGATATCACAGGAAGCATGATGTTTATGCTGGAGAGACAGAGTGCGAAGCATCTGATCAACAAGATTATGATGGGAATGGGTGATCCGGAAACCGAAGATTTTTCCGAAATGGAACTGTCAGCAATGAAAGAGGTGGGCAATATCATTACGGGAGCATATCTTAATTCCCTTGCCACTCTTACCAATATGTCCATATATCCCACTCCTCCGGAATTGTGCCTTGATATGGCCGGCGCCATTTTAAGTGTCCCGGCAATTCAGTTTGGTGTTTACGGTGATAACATACTGCTTATACAGTCTCAGTTTTTTGATGAACTGGAAGTGGACGGCTTCTTTATACTTGTACCTGATATTGAATCTTACGGTAAGATATTATCAGCTTTGGGTATGCCCATATAAAGAATAATCCATAAAGACCCGGAAGGAACAGCTATGAGTGAATTGATTAAAGTAGGCATGGCCGACCTTAAGACCTGCGTCGCTCCGGATTCCGTTATCACTTTGGGACTGGGATCGTGTGTGGGGGTTGCTGTTGTGGATCCCTCAACTAAAATAGGGGGACTTGCACATGTTATGCTCCCTGATTCCACCGCGATTAAAGGAAGTACCAATATCGCCAAATTTGCCGATACCGGAGTTTTAGAGCTGGTAAAACAGATGGAAGCCTTGGGGGCCAACAAATCCAGGATGGTTGCTAAGATTGCCGGCGGTGCCAATATGTTTAAATTTGAGGGAGCCAATCCCAACATAATGAATGTGGGGAACAGGAATGTGGCGGCTGTAAAGGATGTTTTGAAAAAACTGAATATCAAGCTTTTGGCTGAGGATACAGGTTTGAACTACGGTCGAACGGTTACATTTTTTCCAGAAAACGGTGAGTTTCACATTAAAAGTGTGGGAAAACCTGATAAAATAATATAACAGGTTGGTGATGTTTCATGAACAGGAAGATTATTCCGTTACTGTTTATGCTGTCTGCGGGGGCACTCACATGTATAATCACGTGGGTTAAAGCCTACCCTATGCTTAACAGGCTTATCATTTTGTTGTCTGTTCTTATATTGTTTTACATATTCGGAAGCGTTCTTGTGAGCGTATTGAATTATTTTGACAAGCAGAATGAAGAGTCATTGGGAGAGGTTATAGAGAAGGAACCTTCCGATGAAACCCAAAAGGGTGAAAGCTAGTAGTTACTTATGATGAGGAGGACAAAGGGGTTTTATGGATGAAGCAGGTAAAAAAAAGCTTCTTGAAGATTATTCCAAGACCAAATCGCCCAAATTAAGGGAACAGATTATACTGGAATATGCTCCTCTTGTTAAGGTTGTGGCAGGACGGCTGAGCATGTATCTTGGTTATAATGTGGAATATGACGATTTGGTTAGTTACGGTATTTTCGGTCTCATAGATTCCATAGATAAATTTGACTGCCTTAAGGAAGTTAAATTTGAGACATATGCTACTCTTAGAATAAGAGGTGCTATCCTGGATCAGATTAGGAAAATGGACTGGATTCCCAGAACCATCAGACAGAAGCAAAAGAAGATAGATACTGCCATCAGAGAAATAGAAGCCCAGACGGGAAGAAGCGCAACAGATGAGGAAATCGCTGTAAAATTGGGTATCACAGACGATGAACTTTTGGACTGGCAGTCTCAGATGAAGATAACAGGAGTAGTTTCCCTCAATGAATTTATGGAACAGGGAAGCGATATTTCCAAAGATTACGATCCTACAAGCAAAACAACGGCCACCTTTGACAGCCCGGAGGAAAGCCTTGAAAAAAAAGAGCTGGTGGATATGCTCAATGACGCTCTTTCAATGCTTACCGAAAAGGAACAGAAGGTTATAACGCTGTATTATTATGAAGAAATGACTTTGAAAGAAATCAGTAACGTTTTAGAAGTCTCAGAATCAAGGATTTCCCAGCTTCATACCCGAGCTATCCAAAAGATGCGCTCCAGGCTCGGGAATTATATGGGAATTTTGGGCGCATAACAGGAGATGCTTATGAAAAACGGATACTTTAAAGTCGTAAAGCTTGAGGGGGGATTCGGAATCAGAGTTTTTCCGCCACAAGACGGGGGAAAACCTGTTTTATCTACAACTGTAGTGGAGTATCTTGACAGAGAGAAGGTCCCTTATACTTCCCAGAGCCTTAAAGGGGTTTTTGATAATCCCGGTGGAGGGACGGTACTTCTTTCCGAAGGAGATTGTCCTGTTATCAATGAGAAAGTATTGATTAATGTTTCAGAGGATGGAATGACGGCAACGGCTTTCTTTTTTCCGCCATCGGATACGGGAAAGAGAAGTTCCATCAATGAATTTGTTCTTGATTTGAAACACAAAGGTGTTATATACGGCGTAAAAGCTGATGTTATCAAGGCTCACTTTACCAATGAGCCTGTTTATTGTGAGGACTTGACCGTTGCTGTGGGAAAACCTCCCAGGCACGGCACAGATGCAAAAATAGAGTATTATTTTAATACGGACCTTCATGTGAGACCTACCATGAAGGAAGACGGGAGTGTTGATTATTATCATTTGAACATGATCAATCAATGCTCCGAAAATGATGTTCTGGCAAGGATTATTCCGGAAGACCCCGGAGAACCCGGCACCAGTGTTCTTGGTTCAAAAGTTAAGCCCAGAGATGTTAAGAGAGCGACCCTTAAATTCGGTAACAATATTAAGCTTTCCGAGGATAAGCTTTCCATTTCCTCCATGGTTACGGGACATGTTTCTCTGGTGGAGGAAAAGGTATTTGTATCAAACGTCTACACTGTTGAAAATGTGGACAACTCTGTAGGAAATATTGAATTTGAAGGCAGTGTTCAGGTTAACGGTAACGTTAATTCCAACTTTAAAATAGTGGCCAGCGGAAATGTTGTGGTCAACGGCGTTGTTGAAGGCGCTTCCATAGAAGCCGGAGGAAATATAGTTATAGCCCGGGGCATGAACGGAATGAGCAAGGGCGTACTTAAAGCCGGCGGCGATATAATCGCGAAGTTTTTGGAAAATGCCAAGGCTTATGCCGAAGGGTATGTAAGCTGTGAATCCATTCTTCACAGTGACGTTATGGCAGGTACTGAGATAACCGTTGACGGTAAAAGAGGTTTTGTTACCGGAGGTCATATTCAGGCCACACAGAAGATAGCTGTTAAAACTCTTGGTTCTGCCATGGGTGCACAGACATTGGTGGAAGTGGGAATGCATCCCGGCAAAAAAGCAAGGCTTGTGCAGCTTACAAAGGAATGCGCCGATATCAAGAAGAGCATATCCGTGATAGAACCCATGCTCGTTACCTTCAGAGAAAAAACTGCCATGGGATACAAGTGGTCCAGGGAACAGATGGATCAGGTGAGAAAAGCCGCCATGCAGCTTGAAGATCTTAATGAGTCACTTAAGAAGAATTCTAAGGAACTTGAAGAAATTTCTCCCACAGAGGAGACAGACTTTAAGCCTGTTGTTATAGTTAATGAAACGGTTTATCCCGGCACTACCATAGTTATTGAAGATGTGTCCATGTCCGTACAGTCCAGCTACAAATACTGTAAATTCGAAAAACGTTCGGGGGATGTGAAAATTACTCAGATTTAGAAACGGTCGGGGGATGTGAAAATTACTCAGATTTAGAATCGGTCGGGGATATAAAGAACATCCGGATTTAAAAACGTTCGGGGGATGTGAAAATTACCCTGATTTAGAAACGGTTGGGGATGTAAAGAACACCCGGATTTAAAAATGTTAAATGTGTGCGGGTTTGTGGATTATTCGATTTAGCACTATAATACGAATTGTTGTGTTTTTCGTAAACACCAAAAGTTACATTGTTTAACAAATTGATTTGGTTGAATACTAAAGATTATATTTTTTAACGCATTGTTAATAGTTAATAGGATTCAAAGTGTTTGATTTAGCTGTATACTGCAGATTGGGTTTATAAACAGGAGGGGCATATGGCGATCAATTCTATTGACATGGCAGTAAATGCCAAGACCATGGATTATACCGCAATAAGGCATCACGAGGAGAATCATGTTCTCGTGGAGCAGGAAAACATGGCCATAAATCAGAAGAAAGATGAACACAAGAAGGCCAATCAGGTTTCGGATGCAGATAAAACCGACTGGCTTAACAAAAAGTTTGACGCCAAGGAAAAGGGAAGTAATTCCTATAATCCCAAGGACGGCAAAAAACAAAAGAAGGATAAGGACGGTGAAGATGGAAATGATGATCACCATAAGTCCTTTGACATAAGAATTTAGGAAAGGCATAAGTTTTTTTGATATGGATATTTTTCACATTATTTTACTTTGTGCGGGAATAGTGATTTTTATTATAAGCTTTATCCTGCCGGCTTCCTCCAAAGAACTTGAAGAGGATTCCAAGAATCTTGCAAAGGATCAGATTAAGGAGCTGGTAAACGACGAATTTACCAAGATAAGATCCCATGTGGATGATATAGTTAACGAATCAATTGATTATGCTGTGGAAAAAACTGAGAGAGGTCTTGAGAGACTGTCCAACGAAAAAATTCAGGCAGTCAACGAATATTCCGATACCGTTATGAACGAGATCAACAAGAATCATAAGGAAGTCATGTTTCTCTACGATATGCTTAACGATAAGCATGAGAGTCTTATGAATTCCGTTGCCGAAGCCAATAAAGCGGCTAAGGACGCTTCAGACAGCGTTAAGGAAGCGGAGTCTATTGTCAATTCTCTTCAGGAACTTTATAAAAAAGAACCTGAGTCTTTTGAAACTTTGAGTGATACTTTGTTTGAACCCAAGGAAAAGAAGAAAGAAAAATCGGACAAAGAAAAGACGGAAAAAACCGACAAAGATAAGTCTGAAAAAGTAAAGCAGACAGAAAAGACAAAGAGCAAAGCCACAAAAACGAAAAACAAAAATAAGGATGATAATCCTTCGGATTTTGTGCCCTTGGCTCAAAAGACAGAGCTTAGTTTTGAACCCTCCATCAGCTTTATGGGGGATGCAGACGAAGGAAATGAAATATCAAACGAGAAGATACTTGAACTTCACCGCCAGGGTAAATCCAACGTGGCCATTGCAAAGAGTCTTGGATTGGGAGTTGGGGAAGTTAAGCTCGTTATAGATTTATACAAAAATATGTAGAGGTTTTACAATGAAGTTTAAATACTATTTAAGAGGGCTGGGAATAGGCATTGCAGTTACAGCACTTCTTTTTATTGTTTCCGGTTTTGACAAAAATGATGATTATGTAAGACAGAGAGCCAAAGAGCTTGGAATGGTTGACGGCAACCGTGTCCTTGTGGGAAAGGTTTCGGATTTGGATTCCGTTGAGAATTTGGAAGAAAATAACAGCATAGATTCTGATACCGAAGAGCCTGCTGAATTAAAGAGGTCTTCCTCGCCGGAGGTCTTTGAAACGGTAAGTAATACACCCGTTGCTACGTTAGCGGACAAGCCTGATGATGATAAAACTGCAAAAGCGACTGATAAAAAAGATGAATCAGCAACGCCCAAGATATCTGATACCAAAACATCACAAGAAACCAAGGAATCTGATGCAAAAAAGGCAACACCGGATAAAAATGCCATTGGGGATGATAGCGGTAACAATACCGACTCTTCTTCGAACGGGAACAAAATTACAGCAGGTGATGGCTTAAATAAAGATTCTTTCCAATCACAGCAGAATGCCGATTCAAAAACTGATAATAATGATAATCCGAGGGATAACACAGACGCCGGTAATGATGTCGCACATAACAAAGACGCTGACAATGATGCCGCGGAAAATGGAACCGAAGCTGTAAATGATTCAAATCCTACTGTTACGGATTTAACCGATAATAATGAACCCGATGGTGGGGATACGGAAGTATTAGCTGTTGAAGGAGAAACAGTTGTACTTGAGGTAAAGCCAGGTAATGATTCCAGAACTGTGGCGAAGGCTCTTTATAAACTGGGAGTAGTTGAAAGTGTAGACAGTTTTGATGATTATCTTTGCAAAAACGGATACGCCAACAAGATAAATGTAGGAAAATTCAATATCCCTGCAGGAAGCGATAATAAGACAATCGCAGAGATCATCACCGGCCGCCGCAGGTAGGGATAAGACAATCGCAGAGATTATCACCGGCCGCCGCAGATAACCGGCAGATACAACAACTGAAGTAATATACTTTGATAAAAAAGCATTGCATAAAGATTCCTTTTATGCTATGCTTTTTAATGTTGTGAAAATACACGCATTATGCGGGTCGATGGTTTCCGTAAGGATAGTCGCACCCACAGGTTAACGCCCTGAAACATAAATGCGGAAGCTTAAACCAATGGAGGTATTAAAATGAGCGTTATTTCTATGAAGCAGTTACTTGAAGCAGGTGTTCATTTCGGACATCAGACAAGAAGATGGAACCCTAAGATGGCTCCTTACATCTTCACCGAGAGAAATGGTATCCACATCATCGATCTTCAGAAGTCAGTTGTTAAAGTTGACGAGGCTTACAAGGCAGTATCAGAGATCGTTGCACAGGGTGGTACAATTCTTTTCGTAGGAACCAAGAAGCAGGCACAGGATGCTGTTAAGGTTGAGGCAGAGCGTTGCGGTATGTACTATGTAAACGTAAGATGGCTCGGCGGTATGCTTACAAACTTCAAGACCATCCAGTCACGTGTTGCAAGACTTCGCAAGATTGAGGAAATGTCTACCGACGGTACATTTGATGTACTTCCCAAGAAAGAAGTTATCCAGCTCAAGAAGGAGTGGGAGAAGCTTGAGAAGAACCTTGGCGGTATCAAGAA
>JAILPU010000022.1 GCA_024699395.1 Lachnospiraceae bacterium
TAACCACCACCGATGATTTATCGGTTATCTCCCTGGTAGCTTTGGCATCACTGAAATACTTGTTACAGCTTGAGCAGTAATAATATGCCATGTTTCCGGGATGGATACAATCCGCCGCCACAGCAGGCACATACGTGAGGGTGTGCTGATGGGTAAGTGCGGGATTAATAACATATCCGCAAATCTTACATACTTCAGGTGCCCCAACGGTTGCAGCTCCTGCAGAAACATGTTCCGCATAGTCAATCTTTACATCACAGTTTTCACATTTATGCCAATGTCCCTTGGAATCATATACCCAATTCTTGGTATTGAAGCTGTGAGTTCCTGTTTCGGGAACTTCAAAGGTCTCATCGCTCTTAAGTCCGCAATATACGCAGGAATAATAGTAAACACCCTTTGTGGAACAGGTGGCGGGAGTTTTTAAATACTTTTCAGAAAGATCTTTTCCCGAAAAATCATGTTCCTTTACTTCACCGTACTCTCCGCCGCAGATTTTGCAGACTGCCTTTTGAGTACAGGTTGCGGTACCACCCAGACATTTCTCGGTCTCGATAACTCCGCACTTCTTACATCTTCTGTAATGGGTGCCGTCTCCCTTTGAAATATAATCCGTGAATTCGTGGCCTCCGACACACACCACATCGAACTCGCAAAGAACATACTGATATGTCTTATCATCCTTTGTATATTCCTTGTAATCACCCAAGGTGAAAGAATAGCCCTCCGCAGGCTCTATAACGAAAGCATATTTTCCTGTGGCAACAGCCTTGGCATCTACAGTAACCACAAAGCCCTTGGTCTCCTCAGTGGACTTTAAGGAAACTCCGTCGGTCACGATATTACTTCCGTCTGTTATCTTTATTTTGTCCTTATCTGCGTTTACGGCAGACATAAAGTCAATTTCTTCACCGGAATATGTAAACTGAAGGATGGTCTGAACGGGAGCTTTAAGTTCCTTATTAACTACCTCAGCTTCAAAAACCACAAACTGAACTTCGTTTTCACCTATCTTTCCGGTTTGGAACGTTCCTTCAGAATACTCAAAGCCTTCCGAAGGCACAAGAACTATGGCATATTTACCGGCCTCTTTAACCGAAGGATCTGTTATGCAGGTAAAACCCTTCTCCTCCTCCAAAGACTTTAGAGTCTTCTCCGAAACAGTAATCTCTCCGGCATCGGCAATCACATTGTTATCCTTTTCATAGACTGCGTCTTTTAAAATATCGATATTTTCACCGGTGTAATCATATTGAAGGGACGTCACTTCGGGAGCTTTAATCCCTTCCGCAAATGCATTGTTTGCACCCGCAAAAAACAATATACAAAACACTGCCATGATAAGGCATGATTTTATTTTCATGGTATTTTTCTCCTTAGAACCCGTTTATACAGTCAATTTAAAATATACTCTCACATGCACCCTTCGTCAAGGAAATTCCATGTCATTGCAATTATCATAGCCCATGTGTTTTACCCTTCTTCACACCGCTGTTTGACGTTTCGCCCCCGTTAAATGTTATATCCCATGTTACTTCCTAAATCCGCATTTATTTCTGTTCTTAATTCTTTATTCTTTGCTCGGGGCTTTTACTCCATCTTAGTCCCGCATTTAATTCTGCGCTTTATTCCGTGCTTAATCCTGCGCATAGTCCCGGGTTTTATTCTGCGCTTTATTCCGTGCTCAATCCTGCACGTTATCCTGCGCATAGTCCTTAGTTTTATCCTGCGCTTTATTCCGTGCTTAATCCTGCATGTTATCCTGCGCATAGTCCTTAGTTTTATCCTGCGCTTTGTGTAGTCCGTCGTCGGTTCTCTCCCCGGCCACGGCGGTTAAATACCACCTCACAACAGCTGTGGTTATGATGATAACATAGCCCACAATACTCAAAACATGGGGTGTTTCACTGAGGAATAAAATTCCCAAAAGGGCCGCGAAAATAACCTGGGTATAATCAAATACCGAGATTTTTTTGGCAGGAGCATATTTATAAGCGGTTGTAATGGCAAACTGCCCCAATGAAGCGAAAGTTCCCGCAAGCAAAAGGCATAAACACTGTTTAACAGTCATGGGCTTAAATCCGATAATCAAAAAAGGTGCCGTCACAATACAGGAAAAAGCAGAGAAGCAAAATACTATAATAGGAGTTCTCTCACCCTTACCTCCCAGCCTTCTCACAAACACATATGCGGTTCCCGCTCCGAAGCCTCCGTAAAGACCGATAAGTGCCGGCACCACCGAGAGATTGCCCCCGGGACGAATTATAAAAAGCGCACCTATAAAGGCAACAATCGTAGCGATAATATCCGTAAAAGATGGAACTTCCTTTAACAAAGGAATTGATAACAATATGGCAAAGAAAGGCGAAAGCTTGTTAAGCATGTTGGCGTCGGCTATCCCCAGCCTGTCGATGGCATAAAAATTACATATAAGTCCGCTGGTTCCGAAGATACACCTGAAAGCAATATCCGAGAAGCATCCCTTTTTGATGGAAAGTTTCCCTCCGTCCTTTTTAAGCATAAAAAGTGCCACAAACATTGCCACAAAATTCCTGAAAAAAGCCTTCTGCATCGTGGGCAGGTCCCCGGATATCCTTACAAAGAAGGTCATTAAGGAAAAACCAAAGGCCGCAATTATAATGCACAGGATACCCTTGATATGCGATTTTTTATCATTGTTGGTTATCATAACAATTCCCTATTCTTTAATAAGTCTTTTACAAAATATTTTTTAATGTCTTCCGAACTCAATTTAACCACAAAAAATGCCGAGTTTTAATCCCGGCATTTTTTATCATAAACTGAATTGGGCTCTGATCGATCTGAATTCAAGGGAATAAGCAAAATCTCCCAGCACCTCGTCTCTGGTCTTTTCCTCATTTTCAAGGCAGCCCATCCAGTACGCAAAACCGGTCTCGTCAGGCTCTCTTCCAAAGAATGTGGCATAGAGTATTTCAAGGTATTCCTCATTGGAATAATTGCGGGACACAAATTCTTTGCTTCCGATAAAGCCTAGGGTACACATATCGAGAATGGACATCTTCTTGTTCAATACCGCATTGCACCAGAAGTTTAAACCGTCCAAATCCGGCTCACGCAAAAGCACTTTATCGTACATCCTCTTGATAAATGCAGTAAGTTTGGGATTTCTGCTTCTTCCTTCAAGAGATGAA
>JAILPU010000092.1 GCA_024699395.1 Lachnospiraceae bacterium
TTTTTCTGGATGAAGTCACGAACGTTGACTTCTTTGTCCCATTTGCCACCTACAAAATCTGTCCATTCTGGTCTCATTTGTATAGCCTCCTGTAAATAATAAATATGTTAGTTTGTTCAGATTACATTGGAACCTTAATCCTGCACTTATTATATGTAAAGCCCATGGGGTAGTCAAGGCTGGGAGATGTTCTTTTTTCCGTACAAATAAAGGGTTTTCGCCACTTTTCCTTTGTTTTAAAGGGTTTTGTGAACAAATTAACGATTGTACAAAAATAAGCACAAAACCGTTGGAAAAAAATGCATAATAAAAAATGCCCGTTACGGCAATTTCTGTGTCCGGCCGGGACCAATTTTACAACAAAAAGAGTAGCCTTATGGCTACTCTTTAAGCTTCACCTATCATATCCATCAGTGTATCGATATTGATACCGTGAACCATAGCTGCTTCTTCCAATGTCTCGGCCTGAGAAGCGGGGCAACCCAGACAGTGCATGCCGGCCTGCAAGAGAACCGGAACCACATCGGGATTGGCAGCGACTATATCGCCGATGGTCATATCCTTGGTAATACCTGTCATGAAAAAACTCCTTTCAAAAACTAATCTTTATGAACTCCCAAAACAGAAAGAGCGTTATGGGGTATCATTACCGTGCAGTGCTCCTTGAAGTAGGAATCCTGTGCAGAGTCACCCCTTAAGAGTGAACCGTACTCGGAGATGGTATTGCATACACGGTTAAATTCTTCGTTGCTTACGCCGTCTTTCATAAGAACAAGGTAGAAGGTACCTTCCTTGGGATCCTTATAAAGGGCGCTGTCCCCTGTGAAGTTGTTGTTGATAACTTCTGCAGCATCCATAGCCTTTGAGAGGCTTTCAAGTTTAAAGGTGCGCAAAGCGATTTCCTTGTTGACATGATTGATGGACTCGATGGAGCGGGGCCTTTGTGTGTAGTGCTTTATCATATCAATGACCTCATCATCCGTGATCTCTTCGTCATCATCATACTCGTCATATTCTTCCGGCATTTCGTTGGGGGTGAAACGGGAAAAACGGGTATCCAGTTCATCCGGATCTTCCACCTTTGTGATGATAAGGACGATGGAATCGGTATTAAGTGGGATGGCTTCGATCATAAGAGGAATATTTGCCGCTTCAAAACCCAGCTCGAAATTGGCCTGCTGCATCATGTCCCTGAAAAGGTTTTTGGCTTTCTCCGAACCGTATGCCAGTTCCGAAAGCTGAAGCTGCCTGCTTGCAAGATCTTCCCTTGTAAGAGTACATCTTATCTGATTGTCATTAACTTTTTCGATCTTCATACACCCACCTGCCTTTCTTAAAAAGTATTAAGGAAGAGGTAAAAAACGCTGATTCCTTGCTTTTGTAGCCACATTATAATACATGTGAATGATTAAGGCAAGGAATTTATAGGTTGCAATCAATTCTTAATACTTATATAATATTTATCGGATGTCACCCGCCCAAACTGTACAGAAGGGATGGTGAAATTTTAGTTTTTTTATTGTTCATTTCAAATGAGAGCAATCGCTCAAGGTATCACATTTCAGAAACAATATCATATTCCCTTAAGGGAATTCTGTAGGTTTCAAAATTTATCCTAATAATTATACGACATGATTCAATAGTACCAAATATTTTTAAGGGAAGGGTACATCCTGATATATCACACAACCTTCTTTTGGGACAAAACGAGGTAAGGAGTAGATGAGGGAAGTGAAGGAGTACATTTCATGTTCCGAACGTCACATTCAATCTCAAAAGAAAATCGGTAAATGTGAGGGTGCTGTAAGGCTGTTCATTGACGGAATAAGTGCGGATGCGGAAACGGTAAAAGCCGCCGTGAAGGAGACCGGTGTTTATATGGCCGACTTTATTACGGATGCCGCAGGAAGAGTCAGTGAAATTCATTACAACAAACTCTCATAAAGCCCGAGTCAGTATACTTTAAGAACGGAGCTGCCTTTCGTGATTTAAAGAATTTTTAATAGCTATGAAAGAGCAGGTGTGTTAGAATGGATTTGTTTGTTGAAAAAATCCGGACACGCCTGCTTTTTGTATTATATGGAGGTTTAAATGAAGAAGAAACTTATCAGCGTGTTATGCGCATTTGTGCTTATTGCCCTTATTGCAGGGGGAATGGCTGTAAAATTTATCGTGGATAAATATTCCTATTCAAAGGAGAGAGTGGAGCCTTCCGTTTTCTATGAGGTTCAGGATAACACCCTAAGACTTGTGGTGGGAGATGAACTCCGTGATGAAAGGCTTATTTTGAGAGACGGCAAATGCTATATTTCGGTTGAGGCCGCCAATAATCTTATCAATAATATTTTCTATTATGACGCAAGTGTCAATAAAGTTCTTGCAGACATCTACAGTTCCATAGAGGAACTGGATATTGACGGAGGCGACGCGGTCATGGAAGGCGAAGAAGCTTATGTTTCCATGGAGTATGTGTCGAATTACGGAAATATTGAGTACAAGCAGTGCCCCGTGTTCCTCCAGCTCTATAACACATGGGAGGAATATAAGGAGGCAAAGGTATCAAAGAAGACCCACATAAGAACAAAGGGGGGAATCAAGAGCCCCATTCTCTGCGATTTGGCACCGGGGGAAAAGGTAAGGGTCATTGAAAAGATGGATAACTGGAGCAAGGTTAAAAACAGCGAGTCCGTTATAGGATATGTGGAAAACAAATTTCTTGACACTGCAGTCATAGTCGATCCCGAACCTGTTTCCAAATTCAATGTGCCCGTTACTCCCGCAAACGGTCTCGGAGTAAAGCCCTGTGTGGGATTTCATTCCATCGGGGGTATCGCAGGAAACGAAACTTTGAGCTCGATGATTGCGGAAAGCCCCGGAATAAACGTTATCGCACCCACATGGTTTTCCCTCAATGATTCACAGGGAGGTATAAGAAGTTACGGTACCGGTTCCTATGTTTCCACAGCACATTCCATGGGCATTAAGGTCTGGGGAGTTGTGGATGATTTTAATTATGTGAATGAGACATCTTCCTCCATAGACGAGGCGGCTGTTTTAAATGATTACAATAACAGAAGGAATCTTGAAAATAATATTATGAACCAGGCTGCAAGCCTTGGACTTGACGGCATAAACTTGGACTTTGAGAAGGTTAAGAGTGATTTTTCCAAGGGATTTGTGTGGTTTGTAAGGGAATTGGGTGTTAAGTGCAGGGAAAAGGGAATAACCCTTTCCGTTGACAATGCCGTTCCCGCAGATTTCAATTCATATCTTCGCACCGATCTTCAGGCAAAGGGCGCGGATTACATTATTATTATGGGATACGACGAGCACTGGCACGGATGCGGTAACCCCGGAAGTGTTGCCAGCATTGATTATGTTTCAAAGGGAATTGAGAGAACACTTCAGGGAGTGGATGCATCCAAAGTTATAAATGCCATTCCTTTGTATACAATTCTCTGGAAAGAGGCGGGAACCTCAATAACCGATGAATATATCAGCATTAAGAATCAGGCTGACTTCATCGCAAGGAATCAGGTGGAGTACGCATGGGACGGAGGTACATGCCAAAACTATGCACAGTGGGAAAAAGACGGCGTAACATACAGCATATGGCTGGAGGATTACGACTCCTTGTCTGTAAAGCTTGATATGATGAAACAAAAGGGCATCGCGGGCGTGGCGGTATGGAGACTGGGATACGGCACCAATGAAATCTGGGCACTGATTCGCAACTACAATGCCATGTAGAAAAATCTTTAATTATTTGGCGTAACATGGTATAATTTTGGCGATGTCTGAGGGTAAAAGCAATATGAAAACCTTGATCTTTAATATGGAATCGGATATTGAACTTTCCGAAGAGGATGAAAAAAAGCTTAGAGAAGCCGGGGAGATTATTAAAGCCGGAGGCCTGGTGGCTTTCCCCACGGAAACCGTTTACGGTCTTGGGGGCGACGGACTTAATCCCGGTTCCTCCAAAAAGATTTATGCCGCAAAGGGAAGACCTTCCGATAATCCTCTGATAATCCACATATACAGGATGGAGGATCTTTATAAGATAGCATCCGATGTTCCTTCCAAGGCACTTAAACTTGCGGAGGCGTTCTGGCCGGGACCTCTCACCATGATATTTGAAAAAAAAGACATCGTTCCTTTCGAGACCACCGGAGGACTTAACACGGTGGCGGTAAGGATGCCGGATGACGATTTCGCAAGAGGGCTTATTAAATTCGGAGGCGGTTTTATAGCCGCACCCAGTGCCAATCTTTCCGGAAAACCAAGTCCCACATCAGCGACATATGTGCTTGAGGACATGGAAGGAAGGATAGATGCGGTGATAGACGGAGGGAAGGCCTGCATCGGCCTTGAATCCACCATTGTTGATATGACGGTGGAACCTCCCATGATACTGCGACCGGGTTTTGTCACAGCAGAGGACCTGAAAGAGGTTATAGGAGATGTGACTCAGGATGCCACACTTATGAGATGCGATGTGAATCAGGCTCCAAAGGCTCCCGGAATGAAGTACAGACATTATGCACCTAAGGGTGAACTCACCATAGTAAAGGGTGAGAATGAAAAGGTAATTCAATATATAAATGAAAATATAAACAAAGCAAGGAATAAAGGCGAAAAGACAGGAGTCATCGCTACGGCTGAAAATATAGACAGGTATGATGCCCATGTGGTGAAGTGCGCAGGCAGCAGGCTTCAAAACAAAGAGGTGGCTTCTAACCTTTATGAAATATTAAGAGAATTTGATGATGAGGATGTCTCGGTAATCTACTCGGAAGCTTTTGATGAAGAGGGGCTGGGACAGGCCATAATGAACAGACTTTTAAAGGCTGCGGGTCACAGGGTAGTGACTCTTTGACAGCGGGAAGGATAAAGATGATTTCTATAGGAAGCGATCACGGCGGATATGATCTTAAGGAAAAGGTAAAAGCTTTTCTTATAAGTAAAGGATATGAAGTAAAGGATGTGGGATGTTACGACAAATCAAGCTGCGACTATCCCATTTTCGGTAAAGCGGCCGCCGAGCTTGTGGCAAGGGGCGAATGCGAGAAGGGCATCGTTATATGCACCACGGGTATTGGTATAAGCATTACCGCCAATAAGGTTAAGGGCGTAAGATGCGCTCTTTGTTCCGACACCTTGTCCGCTAAAATGACAAGACTTCACAATAATTCCAATATGCTTGCCATGGGTGCCGGTATTGTGGGAGAGAATCTTGCCCTCGATATAACGGAAACATTTTTGAGTACTGAATTCTCGGGTGAGGAGCGTCATCAGAGAAGAATAGATCTCATAGAATCATAAAAGTATTTTAAGGAGGCATCAAATGTCAAAAGTAGTTATAATGGATCATCCTCTTATTCAGCATAAGATTGGATTTATAAGACGTACCGATACGGGAACAAAGGACTTCAGACAGACCATCGGAGAGATTGCGATGCTTATCTGTTACGAAGCCACAAGAGAGCTTAAGCTTTCCGATGTGGAGATAGAGACACCCATCTGCAAAACCACAGTCAAGGAACTATCCGGTAAAAAGATGGCGGTTGTGCCTATTTTAAGAGCAGGATTGGGAATGGTGGACGGAATGCTCACCCTTATCCCTGCTGCAAAGGTGGGCCACATCGGTCTTTACAGAGATCCCGAAACCTTAAAGCCTGTTGAATATTATTGCAAGCTTCCTGCCGACTGCCCAGAGAGGGAAGTGTTTGTAGTGGATCCCATGCTTGCGACAGGCGGCTCCAGCGTGGCAGCTATAC
>JAILPU010000101.1 GCA_024699395.1 Lachnospiraceae bacterium
GTCTTGGAAAGTTCCTCAAGAGTCTGAAGGTCTTCCATTGTTCCCTTACCTTCGGTAATCTTGGTGAGAATCTCGAGCATACGTCTTGTACCGATACGGCAGGGTGAGCACTTACCACAAGACTCGTCGCAGATGAATTCCATGTAGAATTTTGCAACGTCAACCATGCAGTTGTCCTCGTCCATAACGATGGCTCCGCCGGAACCCATCATGGATCCCTTCTGAACCAGGTTATCGAAATCGATGGGCTCATCAAGGAATTCCTCGGTGAGACATCCGCCGGAAGGGCCACCGGTCTGAATAGCCTTAAACTTCTTTCCGCCGGGGATTCCACCGCCGATATCATAAATAAGCTCTCTGAGTGTTGTTCCCATGGGAACCTCAACGAGACCTACGTTATTAACTTTTCCTCCGAGAGCGAATACCTTTGTACCCTTTGATCTCTCGGTACCTACAGATGAGAATTCTCCCGCACCTTCTCTTAAGATGTAAGGGATACATGCAAGGGTCTCAACGTTATTGATAATGGTGGGCTTGCCCCATAATCCCTTAACTGCAGGGAAAGGCGGTCTGGGTCTGGGCATACCTCTCTTACCCTCGATGGAGTTAAGCAAAGCAGTCTCCTCACCGCAGACAAACGCGCCGGCACCAAGTCTTAAGTTACATCTGAAGTTGAAGCCGGAGCCCAAAATATTGTCACCGAGAAGGCCAATTTCCTCAGCCTGCTTGATGGCAATGCGAAGCCTGTTTACAGCAATGGGGTACTCGGCACGAACGTAGAAATATCCCTCGGAAGCACCGATGGCATAACCTGCGATCATCATACCCTCAATAACAGCAAGGGGGTTACCCTCTAAGATACTTCTGTCCATAAATGCACCGGGATCGCCTTCGTCACCGTTACATACAACGTATTTTTCATCGCTCTCAACGTCGTATGCGAACTGCCACTTACGTCCGGTGGGGAAGCCTGCGCCTCCTCTTCCTCTTATTCCGGAATCAAGGACTTCCTTGATAACATCCTGTCTGTCCATTGAAAGAGCGCGCTTAAGACCTTTGAAGGCTCCCATTCCCAAAGCTTCGTTAATATCTTCGGGATTGATGATACCACAGCCGTGAAGCGCGATACGCTTCTGTTTCTTGTAGAAATTGATATCAGCCTGCTTTGAAACAGCCTTACCTGTGGAAGGCTCCACATATAAAAGTCTCTCAACGACTTTTCCCTCAATGATATCGGAGTTTATTATCTCCTCAACATCGTCAACAGATACAAGACGATAAAGAGTATCCTCGGGATATATTTTTACAAAAGGTCCCTGGGAACAGAAACCGAAACAACCTACCTGGTTAACTTCAGCCTTGGAATCGAGACCCTTCTCTTTCAAAAGTTCCTCGAAACGCTTAAGGATATCGGCTGAGTTATTGGAGAGACAACCTGTACCTCCGCAAAGAACAATGTGACGTTTTCCGTCATTTCCCGAAAGCTTATTTTCAAAACATTTGGTGCAGCTTTCCATGCACTCATCAAGCTTCTGAACTGTCTCTATCATGCTTACGCCTCCTTCTTCTCGGCATTAAGGTATCCGTTAACAACCTCGTTAACCTGACCTACAGTCATCTTAGGATAAACCTTGCCGTTAATGCTTACAGCGGGAGCTATACCGCAAGCTCCGATGCAACGAAGTGCGTCTATTGTAAACAGTCCGTCTGCTGTTGTCTCACCGGGTTTGATATTTAAAATCTCACAGAATTTATCAATTATCTGCTGCGCGCCCTTAACGTAACATGCTGTTCCGAGACAGCAGCCGATAACATATTTTCCCTTGGGTGTAAGAGAGAAAAATGAGTAAAAAGTAACCACTCCATATATCTCGGCAACGGATATACCGGTCTTTTGCGACACGATTTCCTGAACTTCCAAAGGAATATAACCGTATTCATTCTGAATGTCGCTTAAGATCATCATAAGCGGCGTTTTTTCATCGCGGTGTCTGTCACAGATGGATTCTATCTGAGCTACAGCCGCAGAATTAAGCTTTGCCATATAAACCTCCATATCGTCATAATCATTCCCTCGCCTTTACGGCGTACTATTTTACATTATAACGCAAAACTATTAAACTTTCCACAAAAAGATACAAAAAAGACACTTTTTGACAGTTACATCAAAAAGTGTCTTTTTTCTGAAATTTAAATTCGAATCAATTAATCCTGAACGTAGGGCATAAGTGCAACGTGACGAGCTCTCTTTATAGCTACAGTTAAAGCTCTCTGATGCTTTGCACAGTTTCCGGTAATTCTGCGAGGAAGAATTTTCCCTCTCTCGGAAATGTATCTCTTAAGCTTTGCAACATCCTTATAATCTATAGCGCTGTCTTTGCCACAGAAAATGCAGACTTTTTTTCTTCTGTGCATTCCGCCCTTTTTTCTCATTGGAGCATCGGTTCTATCTGCCTTATTAAAAGCCATTGTCAGTATACCTCCTGTCAAAATTCAACTTAGTTAAAGGGTAATTCTTCGTCAATGCCGTCCGGGATATTCATGAAGCCATTTGCAGCTCCCTGATCCGGTGCAGAGCTCTGACCCGCATTAAAATTGTTAAAGCCGGCATTGTCGGATGACTGCGAATTCTTGCTCTCGGCAAATTCGATCTCGTCCACCATAACTCTGACACTGTATACCATCTGTCCGTCTTTGTTGGTGTAATTATCATTCTGAATACGGCCAACAACTACAATCTTGGTACCCTTACGCAAATATTTCTCAATAAACTCTGCCTGCTTTCCAAAAGCTGTGCAGTTGAAGAAGTCCGCATCGGGCTCATTGTCTCTTTTGAATCTTCTGTCCACAGCGATTGAGAATCTTGCTACCGCAGTCTGACTGGCGCCCTGAGAATATCTCACTTCGGGATCTCTCGTAAGGCGTCCCATAAGAATTACTTTATTCATTATTATTCTCGCTTTCTTTTATGCCTCGTCCTGTCTTACGATAAGATATCTGATGACACCATCCATGATACGCATACGATGTTCGATCTCAGCGGGAGCACCTGCTTCTGCTTCGAACTCAACAAAGTAATAGAAAGCCTCATTCATCTTCTGAACTTCATAGGCAAGCTTCTTCTTGCCCCACTCGTTCACCTCTGTTACATTACCGCCAAATCTTGCGATAAGAGCTTTAACCTTGTCGATAACTGCAGCTCTTGCGTCATCTTCGATCTTAGCGCTAACAACAACGGCTAATTCATATTTGTTCATTCTGCTACCTCCTTTTGGTCTCTGGCCCACGTCTTAAAGCGTGAGCAAGGAAATTGATATATCACGAAATACAATGCTACCATACCCCAAGCGCAAAGTCAATATTATTTTGCAATTCCCGGTGATTCACTTTGCAACTCCCGGCGATTCGCTTTGCAATTCTCGGTGATTCACTACATTTTTACATTTTGGTGTCGGCGCACAACCGATTCAATCTCAAATGCGGGTTCTGTTTTTCATCAGTTTCAACTTTGGTGGCTGTGATATGTAACTTTGTTTTCAATGGCCTGTTCAGTTTTCTTTGTTTCAAGGTGCGGTCTCTCCTGTGAAAAATCCAATCACGTCCCGCACATATTCCGAGGTTTCTTCGTAAAGGCCGTGCCCCAGCTCTTTATACATTTTAAGCTTGCAGTCGGGAATCCTCTCGGCCATCTCCACGGAAGCCTCCCCGGTAACTATCATGTCTTGTTCTCCTCCCACCACAAGGGTAGGGCACAAAATTTTATCCAGATAATCGTAGGTATCCTGACCGAGGCAGGAAGAAGCTTCTATTATAAAACGCTCAAGACTCTTGGGCTTTGTTATGTTTCCAAAAAGATCGTACAAGAATTCCGCCTGCTTTAAATGTTTTGAAGAGTAGGTTTTTTCGGCTG
>JAILPU010000164.1 GCA_024699395.1 Lachnospiraceae bacterium
GATGGCACATTTCCCTTTCTATGTGGCTTAGAGATTATATCTACTTTCCCCTTGGCGGCTCAAAGCGTGGGAAATTAAGAAAGTACATTAACATCGCAGTGGTATTTTTGATAAGCGGTCTGTGGCACGGAACAGGCTTAACCTTTTTGGTATGGGGAATTCTTCACGGCTTTATGCGTATAACAGGCGAGATTCTTCTTCCCTTAAGGAAGAAGATTGCATCCCTCTTAAAAATCAACCGCGACAATATGTCAAACAGATTCTTAAGGGTCGCAGTAACATTTTTCATGGTTACCTTCAACTGGATTTTCTTCAGAGCACTGAGTTTAAGACAGGCTTTGGACCTTATAAAATCCTCCCTTTTAATACGCCCCTGGGAACTCACGGACGGCACGCTTTTTAATTATTCCCTTGATGCCAAGGACTTTAACGTCATTGTTGTAGGTCTCATTATTATGGGCATCAACGCCTTTATAAGTGAGAAAAAATATAATATCAAACAAAAGATTCTTGAACAGGGCATCTGGTTTAAATGGCTCCTGTTTTATGCAGCCATTATCGGAATCCTTATATTCGGTATATACGGCCCCGGCTACAATAATGCCAACTTTATGTATTTTAATTTCTGAGAACATATTTACCGGTTCACACAATATTATTTAGAGACACGTACGTAATATCAGCATGCTCTATTTTAGATAACATACCGTCATCCATATTTTACAGGAATCAGCAAGAAAGGAAAGTGACACATGCGTCAAATAGCATCGTTTTGTCACTCCGTTATACTATGAAATTATTTATTAAATATTTCACCATCGCCCTTATGTTTTTTGCAGGGCTGTTGTTCATACTAATTAATCTGGGATATATTTTTAGGAATAAAGAGTTCTCCGGTCCCCAGGATTATTTTAAAAAACACAAAGGGGATATTGACGTGGTCTTCATCGGAAGCTCCCATCAGTTCTGTTCCGTAAGTCCCATGATTTTAAGAGACGAGTACGATATCGACTGCTTTATGCTCTCCACCTCCGCTCAGACCGTCCCCATGTCATACTATGCCGCCATGGAGGCAATCGAGCTTAAGCACCCCAAGAAAATCGTATTCGAAGTCTCCTACTGCGCCAACGATTTTCGAGTCGTTACGGATGAAATGAGCCACTGCTTTTTTGACGGAATGCCAAATTGCAAGGCAAGAAAAAAAGCCCTCAATGACCTTATAGACCCAAAAGACAGGCTCTACTATGACTTCCCCATCTCCTACTATCACGAGAGATGGAAGGAGCTTTCAAAGAAAGATTATCTTAACGATTCAGTTGATGAACTTGGGGGAACCTTCTATGAGGATGTCACCTACAATCCCGAGATACCTGTAATTCCCAAAGCAGAAACCTCTCCCATGCCCGAAGAGATGGAAAAGTATATGGATCTTCTGGTGGAGCTTTGCAAGAATAACAATGTGGAACTTATTTTCTACGTTGCTCCCTTCAACACTCTTTACGACGACGAATCCTTAACCGAAGATCTCTTTGAACGCCAGCGTATCTTCAATTATGTGGGCCTTTACGCCGAACGAAATAAGGTTTTCTTTTACAACCTCTTTTACGACATTGCCGGTTTAAACATCGATAACATGACTGACTGGAAAGACCGCCAGCACTTCAATCACAACGGTCAGCGCAAAGTAACCGAATATTTAATAGAAAAAGGAATCCTGTAAAACGGATTCCTTTTTCAACATCTCTCCGGTCTTATTTCTAATAATTACACATATCCTTTATGCGATGAAAACAATTTATATCTTTTTGTCGGGATATGCAAATTGATTTTGGATTCCTTCTTACCACGCACAGAAAAATTTGCTTCAATATACTTACTATCCAGTTTGTATATGTCGCAATTTAAATTTCTTAATTTGGTACACGGATCACCCACATAGCCTTCTGTAAAACGAGTTTTCTTTCCTCTATCAAAAAATTCAATATATAGGAAATAGGTGTCTTCTTCCCTACTGTTTTTCAAAACCTCTGCCGCAACTATCTTGCCACTAAAACGCTCTCCATACTTTACAAATCTGTTTCGTTTTAGATTAGCGGTACAGCTATATACTAAAAAAATAAATGCAAGAATAATTACAACTAATGCTACAACTATCGATACTATAACTATTTCATTCGCTTCCATTAGTGCAATGCCGACCGCACACATAGCATCAAATAACAATATAACGACTAGTATTTTATATGTGTTTCGCTTAGTTTTATATCGCATAGTCCACTCCTAGTAAAGAGAATACATAGTGTTCAGCATTTGAATATTGTTATTTACTATACCTCTGTCGCTGTATGCTACGCCCGAAATTAATACCAATAATAGGCAGATCATCTTCATTCTCTGGAATACAATAAATGCCCTCCAATTTCTCAAATTCC
>JAILPU010000168.1 GCA_024699395.1 Lachnospiraceae bacterium
TTCTCTTCCCATAAACATGGTATAGAGGTCGGTTATATACTGGGAATCCGATGTGTTCTGTCCCGTATATTCGGGTCCGAACAGAAACAGATACACTACATAGGACCCGTCATATTTTCCGTCGGTGATGGAGCTTTTCCACTAGTCGAAGCCGCCCTTGTCGGGGGTTCTCTGGAAAGCCACCTCATAACAGCGGTTCACAAAGTTTTCCACACCGTCAACGGAAGCGGCATAAGCCGGTTTGGGGGCGGACAGGAAAAATGTGATGCACAACGCCGTTAAAAGCAGTGCTGACAAAAGATGGAATGTGTTCTTTTTGTTCATAGGCATCTCCTTTTTGGATGAATAAGATGAAACAGAACAGTATATATTTATTATCACCTCAAAGGAACAAAATGCCAATAACAAACATTCGTTTTGAAGAATTTGCTTGAATTTTTGGGGAAAGATAATATAATAGAATTTGTTGCGCTTAAAAACGCTTAAATGTAAACACTTTTGAATGGAGATTATCAATGAGAAAAAATAAGAGCTTGGGTATTGCTAAAATAATGGCTTTGACACTTATTGTTTCCCTTGGGGCAGCAGTTCTTTTGCCGGGAAATGTTTACGGGGCCGAAATGGCAGGCGAGACACAGGCTGATGAGGCAATCTGTGAAGATGTGGAGGAAACAGATTACGTTATCGTGGATAACGATGAAGCCCGGGGGGAAGTCGAGGACAATAAGGCCGATAACGGACTTCAGGTCCCAGACTATAATGAGGAAGAAGAACCCCTGGACGGAATAAGCAGTTTCGTCAACAGATGCTACGAGGTATCCTTCGGAAGAAAACCCGATCAGGGAGGCTTTGATTACTGGAAGGGCAGGATCGAGAACGGGGAACTGGACGGTTCCATGGTGGTCTATAATTTTATTTTCAGTAAAGAGTACATGGCTCTGGGAACAGGGGATGCCCAGTTCGTAAACGATCTCTATACCATGTTTATGGGAAGAGAAGCCGATGACGACGGTTTCAACTATTGGTATTCGGAGCTTCGTAACGGCAAAACCAGAAAAAATGTATTTGCCGGTTTCGCCAATTCCGATGAGTTCTATAACCTTTGCAAAGATTACGGCATCACGGCGGGATATTTTTCGGAAGCCTATAATCTTGACAATCTTAATAAGGTAAATCTTTTTGTAGAGAGACTGTATAAGACCTGTCTTAACAGGATCGGCGACAAGAAGGGACAGATCTATTGGACCGAGGGGCTTTTAAACGGAACAATAGGCGGAATAACCTGTGCAGCCAATTTTATAAAGAGCGAAGAGTACCTTTCAAAGGCTCTTTCCAATGAGTCCTATATCAAGAATCTTTATCTTGCTTTTATGGGAAGAGAATATGATTATGCCGGTCTTGTTTACTGGCAGAGACAGATGTATGACGGAAAGAATAGGGACAGAATCTTCCTTGAATTTGCCAACACAACGGAGTTTGAGAATATATGCGGCGGATACGGAATAGAGAAGGGCATCTATCCTCCCAAGCAGCCTGTAAGGGTTGAGCTTGACGGCATGTATCGCATAGATGAGTACAATGTAAACGGAAGACTCACCAAGCAGTCCTTCTACTCAAATTACAATACGCTTAAATACTGGTATATGGTGGATTATGACCAACAGGGGAACAAGGTGGGCTACACCCAGTACAATTCTCTTGGCATTGTGGGCATAAAGAGAGTGAACTACGATGCGGCAGGCAGGGAAGTAAAGGTAGTCTCCTACGATCCTTTTGCCAATCTGGAGGGCTGGGTAGAAAATGCCTACTATGATAACGGTGTATTAAAGCAGGAGGTTTCATATCTTGCCGACGGCACCGTTGAATCGGTGTTCGAGTATGACGAGAACGGAATCTTAAGGAGAGAGGTGTTGTATTTTAAGGGAGGATCGACTTACGTAAACGAGTATAATCCCAACAAGACCATCTCCAGGAAGATCTACTGCGGTACAGACGGTTCAGTTTACGTTAGTGAATATGATGCCAACGGTAAGATCACAAGAAAGACGGAAACGGAGAGCAATGGTTCGGTATATGCGGAGGAATACGATGCAAACGGAAACATAACCAAAAAGTCCCAGAAGAATGCCGACGGCACACTGTTGATCAATCTCTTTAACTCAAACGGAACGCTTATCAGGGTTGAGGAGCATCGCAAAGACGGAAGCTACGGCATTAATAACTTTGATTCCGCAGGAAAGCTTACCGATATAATCAATTATGATTCCAAGGGTAATCTGAAGGCTCATATCGGTATATCGGGATATAAGACATCAAGCGAAAAATGGACCTATTACACTGATTCCAATATGGTGGTCTATATCCAGAGAGACTCAAGCGGAGAACTTTCAAAAGGAACTACCTATGATAATAAGGGTAATCTCCGTGCGGTATTTACATATTGCGGCAACGAAAATGTAAAGAGAATGATCAACAGTGTGCCGTCGGCATTCTTCTGGGACTTTTTGGTTA
>JAILPU010000173.1 GCA_024699395.1 Lachnospiraceae bacterium
CCGGTCTTTATGAAAAATTATATGACAAAGTTGCATCCAACATGGAATCGGCCGGGAAGGTTTTTCCATACCGAAAGGAAACATTTTTGAGAGAGGCGGGTACGGCTCCCGATGTTATTGATGTGGAGAGATATCTGGATCTTGAAAACGAGGAATTCTTTCAGGCGGTTTTTCAGGTGGCATACAAGAGACTGTATGACGAGAAGGAATACGAGGTCTGGAAGAAACATTTTTCCATGGAAAAGGATGAGTTCAGGAAGAAATTTTTAAAAAGTATTGAGAGCAGTACCGTTATTGCAATTAACAGACAGACTATCATCAACAATCCCTATTTCAAAATGAAGAAGGGAATAAGATATTTTATTTTGGGAAGATTGTACGGACTTACAGACAAGTCTTCTCTCAGAACTTTTGGTAAGAAGATGCCCGGTTTTATACAGAAGATTATCAGAAAGGTATTTATATGAAGGTATATATCGATATCTCCGTTCTGACCTTGAGCACTTTTGTTACCGGTATACAGAGGGTTACGGTTAAGATAGTCCTGGGTCTTATAAAGGAAGGCGTTCACGATATAAAACTTATCCACTACAATGCAGCTTTAAAAAGATTTCAGGAAGTGGATAACAAAGCCTTTGTGGACTATTACACCCTGGGACGGGGAATTAAAGAGCACATGATAACCAAGAAAAGTGTATATGTCAGGGATATGGAAGAGGGCGACATCTTCTTTGACCTTGACGCAGCCTGGATGAGCAGGATGAAGAGAAGTTATCTGTTGCCTCTTTTAAGTGAAAATAAGGTTAAGATAGTAACACATATATATGACATTATATCAATTACCCATCCCCAGTATTGTTTGGAGCGTGGGGTATATAATTTTATGGATTTTTTGGGGGCGCATCTGGAGTATTCGGATCTTTTCATTACAAATGCCCAGGCTACGCTTAATGAGATAAATGAGCTTACAAAGGACTTTAACAAAAAAATTCCACCCATAAAGGTGATTCCTCTGGGAAGCGATTTTGCCGCAAAGACATTTAAGGGTGAGGTTTCCGACAGAGTAAGACAAAGTACTTCAAGACCTTATATTCTTATGGTGGGAACCATTGAGCCCAGAAAAAATCATGCCCTTACCCTTGACGCCTACGATAAAGGCCTTAAGGAAATGGGATACGATCTTATTTTTGCGGGATATATGGGCTGGAATATGGAGGACTTCGAGAAGAGGTTAAAGAGTCATCCGGATTACCAAAAGAGAATATTCCATTTTGAGGGACTGGGTGACCAAGATATAGACCATCTCTATAAGAGAGCATCTTTTCTTGTGTTTGCCAGCGAGACAGAGGGATTCGGACTGCCACTTATAGAGGCGGTTAAAAACGAGACCCCCGTGGTGTGCATGGATATACCCGTATCCAGAGAGGTTATGGGGGACAAGTGCCTGTGGTTTAAACGAGGTGACGTGGACAGTCTTGTGGAGACTGTGAAAAAATACACCGACGACAAAGAAGCATACGAGAAATATAAGGAATCACTAAAGACGGCAGTATTCCCTACCTGGGAAGAAACGGTATCCAAGGTGTCGGAGGCTTTGAGCAGTTTGTGATGAGTTGATGGAACCAAATTAGTGTGATATCATAGCCATATCTTTTTTCGTTTTCAGATGAAGGCAATATTGTTAATCATCGATTGTTCCCTGCAATCAGGATTGGTGTATTTTTTGAGAATGCAGATGGTTGTAATCAGACAATGACGATAGTTGCAGATAGATGTACTTAGACAATGACGATAGTTGCAGATAGATGTAATTAAACAATGACGATAGTTGCAGATAGATGTAACGATTAAATACGGGAGGAAAAAATGAATTTAAAGGGACGCGATTTTTTAAAACTTCTTGATTATACCCCTGATGAGATAGTATATCTTCTCGATCTTGCACAGGATCTTAAGGATAAAAAGAAAAAAGGAATACCCGTTGATAAACTGAGAGGCAAAAACGTAGCTCTTATTTTTGAAAAGACCAGCACCCGTACAAGGTGTTCTTTTGAGGTGGCTGCAAACGATCTTGGAATGGGAAGCACATATCTCGATCCTTCCGTTTCACAGATAGGAAAGAAGGAGAGCATCAAGGATACGGCAAGGGTGCTTTCGGGAATGTACGACGGAATAGAATACAGAGGCTACGGTCAAAAGATTGTGGAGGAGCTTGCCAAATATTCAAAGGTGCCTGTATGGAACGGTCTTACCAATGAGTTCCATCCCACGCAGATGATCGCAGATATGCTCACCATAAAGGAAATGTTTGGTCGTCTTTCGGACTTGAAGTTCGTATACATGGGAGATGCCAGATATAATATGGGCAATTCCCTTATGATCACCTGTGCTAAGCTCGGCATCGATTTCGTTGCGTGCACCAGCAGTAAGTTTTTTCCTGATGAAAAGCTGGTTTCCTATGCAAGGGAGCAGGCTGCCATAAGCGGCGGATCTGTCACTCTGACAGAGGATGTTGCGGAAGGCACCAGGGATGCAGACGTTATCTACACAGATGTATGGGTATCCATGGGAGAGCCTGAGGAGGTTTGGAAGGAGAGGATCGATGCTCTTCTGCCATATCAGGTAAATGCAAAGGCTTTTGAAAATGCCAAGGACACAGCAATCTTCATGCATTGCCTTCCCGCATATCACGATCTTGGTACAGAGGTTGGCCGTCAGGTACATGAGAAGTTTGGCCTGGCTGAGCTTGAGGTCACAAATG
>JAILPU010000204.1 GCA_024699395.1 Lachnospiraceae bacterium
AAGAATAACAGGAGCAACAGCGGCAGATCGTACCGCAGCCCCATCGCCGATTCCGCGCAGGGTGTTTTCACACCGATGGATGCAGTCACAGATCGGACAGTCTTCGCCGCAGCAATCATGATCCGCTTCGGCGGCGATATAAAAAGAAGAAAACAGAACGATAACAAGCATCATCAGTCCCATGATGCCGGCAGTAATTCTTGAAACCTTAGATGTACTCGAATTACGCATCGCTGTTTCCTCCTTCCTTTATTTTTTATATGTTTATGTCACATGCATTGTTCGCACAGGCCGTAGAATACCGTACGCACAGAATTCAGTTTGAAACTGTGCTCCGTCATGAGATGTGACTGCATATCATTCAGTTCATCGCAGTGAAGATGAATCAGCTTTCCGCATTTTTCACATTTGCAGTGAAAACAGAGCTCTGCATCTTCATGGCTGTCCGGTTCTACATATTCAAAGCAAGCAGGGCTGTTCCCGTCGATGTTGTACTTTTTGATTATGCCCTCATCGACCAGGCTTTCCAGGTGCCGGTAGATCGTCGACTGCCCGATTGGTGCGTTCTGTGATTTGAAGTATTCGCAGATGTCGCCGGCTGTCACATGAACTCCCGGAACAGTTTCAAAATAGCCAAGCAAAATCTCGCGCTGTTTTGTCTTGTATTTGGATCGTGAATTCATTCTTTACCTCCACATCCGAATATGAAAACTATTCCCAATTATATCACTTGAATTGAGATTGTCAAGCAATCCGGGAATCATTCCCGAATTCAGATATAATGAAGAGAGAAATCAGTTTACACATTGCAATAATATCAACCAAATAAATAAGATCGAGTAGCTTTATTTATGAAGCAACTCGATCTCATCAGTCGGCCAATCATTCAGACAAATGCCCAAATCATTTTTATCAAAACTTTCTTATGAGCATCTGCCTTCGATCCGCAGGGGTTTTTATTATTCATAATCTACGTATTCTTCGTATTCTTTCCAGATGTTGACGATCCATGTACGGCCGGGATTAAGTTCTATCTCGTTACCGTCCTCGTCGTAGAACAAGTTGGGAGCGTAATCGCTTTCTCTGTTCCATGTTCCCTTTATAACTTTTCCGCCGGTAAATACATAACAGTCACCGTCACCGTGAACTCTGAAAGCAAGGTAATCGTGATCGTCTCTCACCTCACCGTGGCAGATTTTAAAGATTACATTGGAAACAGTAACCTGCTCGTCATTGTACTCATCCTTCTGAGGTCCGCCGTACTGATATCTGTAATAAAGATTCTCATCTTCGTTATACTCGAAGTAAGGATGTGCTATGCCGTATCCGCTGGAATTGCTTCCGGATTTTCCGCCGGGATAAATCATTTTGGCATCAGGAAGTGATTCATAAGTCTCTTTGTTGGACTTATCTGCGAACTTAAAGGCTTTAACAAAAGTATCATGATACTCTGTCTGATATCCCAGCCTGTCAATGGCTTTGTTAAGTCCGTCTATAAAAAGATATCCCGTAAACTCTGTTGAATATCCGCTTCCTCTGTTCACTCTCCCGAATGCTTCGGATGCAGGCTTTGAGATACCCGTAACAGCCTGGCTTACATTGTCAACTCTGTCTGAGTTAATAAGATCCTGAACATAGGGTACTGCAAGTCCCCAGTTTACATAAATGGAATCGAAGGCCATAGCCTCGTAGATGTAGTAATCTCTGCTGCTTCTGATGGGTCCTATTCTCTCAAGATCGTCATAATCTTCAAATACACCCATTATTCTGGAAATTCTTCCCTCAACAGGTGCTTCATAAATAATGCTTGCCTTGGAAATACCGTACTGAGGCAGTGCAGGTGTATTGTTGGGAATCATAACCGCAATGCTTCTGCGATTTACAATCTTATCATCCTTCCACTCTCCCGTAAGATTGCTTCGTGACTGTCCGGTGTGATCCTCATCCTCCACCTCTTCTTCATCAGGTGCCTCGGTCTCCAATACTTCATTGGGATCGAAACTCTCCACATATTGAGATGTCTCTTCTACCTGCTCCTTTTTTGTTCCGCAAGAACTAAGAACGGCGACAGAGACGATAATCGCCATAAATATTTTTCTTTTCATCTCATCCTCCATATCTTATGTGCCCTAACGCACCATTATATTTTAAGTTCTTATGGCGCATTTGTCCATGTATTTTTTAGTCCGGTATTATTCCACCATATCCTTGTAGCATTCCGGGCGTCTGTCTCTGAAAAGTCCCCACTCCAAGCGGGCCTTTCTGCATTCCTCCAAATCAAACTCCCTGACAAGGATGCACTCGCTTGTCCTGTCGGCACTCTCAAGAATCTCACCGGTCTGATCGCAGATAAAGGATGATCCGTAAAACGTAAGACTTGAAGAAAGGTTTGCATTCTCGGGACAGGGCTCCACGATTTCGGTGCCGATTCTGTTGGCCGCAACCACAGGAACGGTATTGGCAGCGGCATGACCCTGCATAACTCTTTTCCAGTGATCTTTGCTGTCCGTGGACAAAACAGGCTCACTTCCTATAGCCGTGGGATAAAAAATAATCTCCGCTCCGTTTAAAGCCAGACATCTGGCAGTTTCAGGGAACCACTGATCCCAGCAGATACCCACACCGATAGTCCCAAATTTGGTCTTAAAGGTTTTGAATCCCGTATTTCCCGGTGTAAAATAAAATTTTTCCTGATAAAAATGATCGTCGGGGATATGAGTCTTCCTGTACACGCCGAGATTCTCTCCCCCGGCATCTATAACGGAAACGCTGTTGTAGAGTACATTTCCACAAGCTTCGTAAAAACTTACTATAAAAACCGTATCCAGCTCTTTTGCAAGCTCGCTAAAACGGCGCACCGCATCATTATCCTCTAAAGGAGTGGCATAATCAAGATACTCGTATCTTCTCTCCTGACAAAAATACTTTCTCTCGAAAAGTTCCGGCAAAAGAACAATATTTGCTCCCTCTTTAACGGCCTGTCGTGAAAACTCTTCCGCCTTTTTAATATTCTCTTTAACACTGTCGGTGCAGCTCATTTGCACCGCGCAAACCTTGACTTTTCTCATATTAAACTCCGGGAATCTGCTGTGTTATGAAGTGGATATTTCCACCGCGTCAGTTCCTATTCATCATTTCCCCAAACATTACAAAATCTGTTTGTGCTATAAAATGGATAATTCCACCACGTTAGTTCGTCTTCATCAATTTCCCAATCACTGGGGAATCTGCTGTGTTATGCAATGGATATTTCCACCGCCTACTATGACGCTCCTTGCATATATGGGATATACGGTTCTGTCGGGAAATAACTGTTTAATAAGCTCCACAGCCTTCTCGTCATTTTCATCACCAAACTGAGGAAGTATCACTCCTTTGTTTGAAATATAGAAATTAACATAGCTTGCCGCCAGTCTCTCTCCCTCTTCTCTTATATCCTCTCCCTCCTCAAAGCTCATGGCATCAAGTTCTTTCTTAGTGATGCACACAGGCTTACCTGGTATGGGCATTTTGTGTATTGTAAGTTTACGTCCTTTGGCATCCGTGACACTCCGCAGATACTCGTATGTTTCATTGGATGCCTTATACTGGGGATCGTTTTCATCATCGCACCAGGCTAACACAACCTCACCCGGCTTTACAAATGCGCATATGTTATCCACATGCTCGTTGGTTTCGTCCCCCACAATACCTCTCGGAAGCCACAAAACCTTGTGTATACCAAGAGTTTCCTTAAGTTTTTCCTCTATCTTTTCTTTGGAAAGATCGGGATTCCTTCCCTTACTCAAAAGACAGGTCTCGGTCACCATAAGGGTTCCCTCACCGTCCGAATGGATGCTCCCTCCTTCACATACAAAGGGATGAGCATCGTAACACTCTGTTTTCAAAGCCTTACAGATTAAGCCTGCTGCCTTGTCATCCATATCGTAATGGGCGTAGAGACCGTCAAAATCTCCGCCCCAGGCATTGAATTTCCAGTCGATGCCCACAATATTTCCTCTGTCATCCTTAACAAAAGTGGGACCCACGTCCCTTGCCCAGGCATCGTCTGTTTCTATATTAAGGGCTTGGGTATTGGGAATGTCTGCGAGCCTCATTCTAAGCTCTTCTATGTGTTCGTCTCCTGCCAGCACATAAACCTTTTCACTTTCAGAAACAGCTCTTATTATCTCAAGAAAGGTTTCCTTGGCTTCCCTTCCGCAATTGGTCCAGGAACCGGGTCTTACAGGCCATATCATGATACAGCCCATGTGCTTCTCAAACTCGCCGGGCATGCGAAAACCGGCCCCCGCCAAAGTTTCATCTACAATCTGCATTTAAAATCCTCATATCCGAACTTCTTAACCAATTTCACATCGCCCTTTTCGTCCATTGCATAAATTGAGGGCAGCTCCATACCGTTAAAAGTATTGTTTTTAACCATGGAATAGATGGCCATATCTTCAAAAACAAGCCTGTCCCCAATCTTAACCTCATCTTTAAAGGAATAATCCCCTATCACATCACCCGCAAGACAGGTGCAGGAACTGAGCCTGTAGAGGAATTTTTCCTCCCCGGGCATAAAACCTCCTCTTAAAGGGGGTCTGTATGGCATTTCCAGAACATCCGGCATATGACAGGCCGCCGAAGCGTCAAGAATCAATATCTTCATACCATTCTCAACTATATCAAGCACAGTGGTAACCAGATATCCCGCATTGAGGGCAACCGCCTCACCGGGTTCTAAGTAAACCTCCACATCATATTTTTCCCTGATGTTCTTAATAAGTCTTATAAGCCTCTCCACATCGTAATCTTTTCTCGTGATGTGGTGACCGCCTCCCATATTAAGCCATTTCATGTTTGTAAGGTATTTTCCGAACTTCTCCTCAACCGCCTCAAGAGTTGTCTCAAGGTCGTCGCTGTTTTGCTCGCACAATGTGTGAAAATGAAGTCCGGAAATATTTTTAAGGCATTCGGGATCATCCTTAAGGGCTTTTTCCAAAACCGATAAGGTAACTCCCAGACGGGAACCCTCACCGCAGGGATCGTAAATCTCATGGCCTTCCTGAGTGGAGCATTCGGGATTAATCCTTAAACCAAGGCCTCCTCTTTTGTCGGGACACACCTTTAAAACTCTTTTTGCATACTTTTTAACCTGAGAGACTGAGTTGAATATGATATGATCGCAAATCTTTGCGATTTCATCAATCTGATCCTCCTTGTAGGCGGGAGAAAAAATATGATTCTCTTTTCCCATCTCCTCATATCCCAGTCTTGCTTCGTACAACCCACTGGCGCAGGTGCCCGCAAGAAACTTACCTATAAGAGGATATTCCGTATACATGGAAAAAGCCTTTTGCGCCAACAATATCCTGCAACCGGCTTCCTCCTGTACTCTCTTTAATATCAAAAGATTCTCTTTAAGTTTACCTTCATCCACCACATAAGCTGGTGTTTGAATATTCTTTATATCCACAAGACCTCCGTTTTAATCCACCAATACAGGATCTTCATCAACCTTCCAGGGAAGACCCCACTTGTTAAGAGCCTCCATATAAGGATCGGGATCGAACTCATCTGTGGTAAACACTCCGGGCTTACACCATTTACCCGTAACCACCATCATGGCACCGATCATGGCAGGAACGCCGGTGGTGTAAGAGATAGCCTGTGAGCCCACCTCTTTGTAGCACTCCTCGTGATCGCATACGTTGTAAATATAAAGCTTCTTCTCCTTGCCGTCCTTTACTCCCGTAAATATGCATCCGATGTTGGTCTTACCCTTGGTTCTGGGGCCCAAAGATGCGGGATCGGGAAGAAGTGCCTTCAAAAACTGAATGGGTACAATCTTGGTTCCCTCAAAATCAATAGCCTCTGTGGAAAGCATTCCCACATTCTCAAGACATTTCATATGTGTGAGATAGCTCTGTCCGAAGGTCATAAAGAATCGGATTCTCTTAACCTCGGGAAAGTTTCTTCCCAGAGCCTCTATCTCCTCATGGTGAAGAAGGTACATATCCTTCATTCCCACGCCCTCAAAATCATATTCTCTCTTTATGCTCATAGCGGGTATCTCCACCCACTTTCCGTCTTCCATATAGCTTCCGGGAGCCGATACCTCTCTTAAATTGATCTCGGGGTTAAAATTGGTGGCAAAGGGATAACCGTGATCGCCGCCGTTACAATCCAGGATGTCAATGGTATCAATCCTGTCAAAATAATGCTTTTTGGCATAAGCCACGAATACACTTGTAACTCCGGGATCGAAACCTGTTCCCAAAAGTCCGCAGATACCTGCATTTTTAAACTTATCCTCGTAAGCCCACTGCCATGAATAATCAAAGTAAGCAGAGAATCCCTTCTCCTTGCATCTCTTGTCATAGATTTCTTTCCATGCGGGATCCGTGGTATCCTCAGGCTCATAATTGGCTGTATCTATATAGTGGACGCCGCACTCAAGACACGCATCCATTATGGTAAGGTCCTGGTAGGGAAGAGCCACGTTCAAAACCGCATCGGGCTTGTATGAACGGATAAGCTCCACCAGCTCCTTCACATTGTCCGCATCCACTTTTGCGGTAGTGATAAGGGTATCGGTACTCTTTTCCAGCTTAGCCTTAAGAGCCTCACACTTGGATACCGTTCTGCTGGCTATCATTATCTCATTAAAAACTTCACTGTTCTGACAACATTTGGAAATGGCAACCTGTGCCACACCGCCGCAACCGATTATTAAAAGCCTGCTCATTCTTTTCACCTCACGTTTTTCTGATGAATTGTTATTTTCGGTTCTCTTCTTCTTCAAGAAGATCTTCAACATACCTGGGAAGCATGAAAGCACCCTGATGAAGGTTGGTAGTATAATACCAGGTTTTTATATTTCTCGCCTTCCACCTTACGGGATTGAAATCAATAAGGGGATGGTATTTTTTGGAAGCAAATCCAAACATCCAGTAACCTGCGGGACAGGTGGGAATGCTTGCCTGATACACACGGCTTATGGGAAAGCTCTTGTATACCTTCCTGTGCATTGCGCGAAATGCCGCCTCATCCTCGTCATAGAAGGGGCTTCCGTGCTGATAAACCATAATGCCGTCATCATGAAGAGCCTTGTAGCAGCTCCCGTAAAACTCCTTCGTAAACAACCCCTCCGTGTGACCGAAGGGATCCGTGGAATCGTTGATTATAAGATCGTACTTGTCCACACAACGCCTGAGAAATCTTAAGCCGTCCATATTGTGAATCTGAACTCTGGGATCGTCAAACCCCTTTGCCGTCTCCGGGAAAAACTCCTTGCTCACATTGATGAACATCTCGTCCGGCTCCACCACATCTATATGTTCTATCTCCTGATATTCGATACAGGTTCTGGCAACTCCTCCGTCTCCTCCGCCTATTATAAGCACATCCTTGACATTGGGGTGTACCGCCATGGGAACGTGTACCACCATTTCGTTGTAGATAAATTCATCAGCCTCGGAAAAAATAACCTCCCCGTCAAGAACTATCATCTTGCCGAATTCCTTGGACTGAAAAACATCTATACGCTGGTAATCGCTCTCACCGGAATAGAGCTGCTTATCAACTCTTATGCTTGTTTTAACATTGTCGGTATCAAGCTGGGAAAACCAGATATCCATGGGTCTGTCCATGCCTTACTCCTTTGCTCATTAAAAGAGCTATTTTATCACACTTATCTTCTCCACCAAAGGATCCAGAGTTCCCTGAAGGGAGCAGCCTTTTTCCTTGGCGTATTTAATGTAATTGATTATGTCCCTGTCAATCCTTTCACCCGGGGTAAGAATGGGAATTCCCGGGGGATAGCACATTACCAGTTCGCCGCAGATTTTTCCTTCCGTATCATCAAGATCCAGGGATTCCTTAACGGAATAAAAAGCCTCCTGGGGACTTAACACCACCTCGGGCTTTATAAAATCTCCGCAGAACTGATCGGCGTCCTCTTTTTGATAATTTCTCTTTATATCCTCAAGAGCACCCACAAGTCTCTCGATATCCTGAATTCTGTCTCCGATGGAGATATATGCCAGGATATTGCCGATGTCTCCGAATTCTATCTGTATATCGTATTCATCTCTTAAGAGATCGTAAATCTCTATACCCGTAAGACCGATGCCTCTTGTATAGACGGAAAGCTTTGTCACATCAAAGTCATATACGCTGTCCCCGTCTATAAGCTCGGCACCATAAGCGTAATAACCTCCTATGGCATTTATCTCATTTCTGGCATATTCCGCCATCCTGCTCACCTTGGCAAAGGATTCCTTGCCTCTTAAAGCAAGATTTCTTCTGGAAATATCAAGGCTTGAAATAAGAAGATAGGATGCGCTGGTGGTCTGGGTGAGATTTATTATCTGTCTCACGTATTCGCTGTCAAAATCAGGTCCGCACAGTAAAATCGAGCTCTGGGTAAGACTTCCTCCCGACTTGTGCATGGACACCGCAGCCAGATCTGCCCCTGCCGCCATAGCAGAAATAGGAAGACCGGTACCAAAATAAAGATGAGTGCCATGGGCCTCATCCACCAAAACCCTCATCCCCCTCTCATGGGCAAGCTCCGTTATTGCCTTAAGGTTGGAGCACACTCCGTAATAGGTGGGATTATTTATAAATACCGCAACCGCATCGGGATTCTCATCCATAGCGCGCTCCATCTCGTCCAAGGAGACTCCCATTGCTATACCGATTCCGGTGTTAACCTTCGCCTCTGCGTAAACAGGTATGGCACCGCAGAGAACCATGGCATTTATAACGCTTTTATGTATATTTCTGGGAAGAATGATCTTATCCCCCGCTTTGCAGACGGAGAGGATCATACTCTGAACCGCGGATGTGGTTCCGTTTACCATCAAGAATGCGTGTGCCGCTCCAAAAGCATCGGCCGTAAGCTCTTCAGCTTCCTTTATAACCGATATGGGATGTCCCAGATTATCAAGGGGCTTCATGGAGTTTACATCAAGGCTTACACACTTTTCACCCAAAAGCTGAACCAGCTCCGGGTTCCCCCTTCCCCTCTTATGTCCGGGAACATCAAAGGGCACAACTCTTTTTCTCTTAAAAGCTTCAAGCGCCTCGTAAACCGGAGCGCTTTGCTGTCTTATCAGGTCCATATTCTATTCCTACCCAAGGGACACTTATTTTACTAAAAGTCCCACTTTTTTCTTGGCTTTGTTAAGGGTTCTTGAAGATACTCTCTGGGCAAGCTCTGCTCCCTTTGTATAGCACTCCTCAAGATATTTCTTATCCTTGGAAAGTCTGTCGAAGTTTTCTCTGATGGGGCGAAGTTTCTCTACTACAGATTCTCCTACGGCAATCTTAAAGTCGCCGTAACCCTTTCCTTCAAAATCCTTCTCGATCTGTTCCATGGTAAGACCTGTCATACAAGAGTAGATGGTCATAAGGTTATTGATTCCGTCCTTACCTTCTCTGAACACCACCTCTGTCTCGGAATCGGTCACTGCACGCTTAAACTTGTTCATAATAACGTTGGGCTCATCGAGAATGGAAACGAAGCCGTTTAAGTTTGCGTCGGATTTGGACATCTTTTTAAGAGGATCCTGAAGTGACATTATACGGGCCCCTGACTTTGAAATATAGGGCTCGGGTATCTTAAACACATTGCCGTAAATATTGTTGAATCTGGTGGCAATGTCTCTTGTAAATTCAAGATGCTGCTTCTGGTCCGCTCCCACAGGTACCATATCCGCCTGATACAGGAGAATATCCGCCGCCATAAGCACCGGATAAGTGAAAAGACCTGCATTTATGTTATCGGCATGTGCAGCCGATTTATCCTTAAACTGGGTCATTCTGGAAAGCTCACCGAACTGGGTGTAGCATGACAAAAGCCAGCCTAACTCCGCATGTGTATTAACATGACTCTGGATGAAAACAAGGCTCTTCTCGGGATCGATGCCGCATGCAAGCAAAAGCGCAAAGGCATCCAAAGCCCTTTTCTTTAATACCGAAGGATCCTGTCTTACGGTAAGAGAGTGAAGATCGGCTATAAAATAAGCACATTCAAACTCCTCCTGCATCTTTCCCCAGTTCTGTACCGCACCGATATAATTACCCAGTGTGAATACACCTGTAGGCTGTATGCCTGACAGTATTACCTTCTTTTTGACCTGTTCCTCCATTATGTCAAACCTCCAAATTTTTTTCCTTAGCAATTTGGGCTGTCACATCCCTGTACTCTTTAACAAGCTCCTCGTGATTCTTAAGAGCATAATCCCTGTCCTTATTTTTAAGAGCATTGTTCATATCCACAGCGAGGTGATTAAGCCTTATTGCACCGATGGTCATGGCAAGACCCTTCAAAGCATGAGTCTTTCTCTCATACTCATCCCAGTCTCCCTCCTTAAAAGCATTGTCCAGCTCGTCGCAAAAGCCCTTTTTGACAAAGCTTTCAAGCATATCGGTGTACATTTCTTCATCGTTCATACAATACAGTAAACCGGTAGGTATGTCAAGGAAATCGAACTTCTCCTTAAGCTCCTCCACGCTGTCTATTTTGCGAACCGGTATCTGTTTTCCCGTAACCTTTTCCTTTTCGGTTTTGGTCTCACTTAATTTATCCCGTGAAACATATTTAAGGACAAGATTCTCCATCTCCTCGGGCTTTATGGGTTTGCTGATATAATCGTCAAAACCTTCCTTGAGATACTGCTCCCTCATTCCCGCTACCGCATTTGCAGTCATAACTACAATGGGAGTGTTAACATTCTCCCCGTTTTCTTTAATAAGATGAAGGGCTTCTATTCCGTCCATTCCCGGCATCATGTGGTCCATAAGAATCATGTCGAACCTTATGTTCTCGGCTATCTTAACCGCCTTTTCCGCAGAAACCACACAGTCTAACTGAACCTGGGTCTTCTTCAAAAGCCCTCTTACCACATCAAGGTTAATGGGCACATCGTCCACCACCATAATCTTTGCATCGGGCGCCGTAAAACTGGGTTTATAGGGAACGCTTCTTCCCTCTCCCAATTTGTTAAGTCTGTCATTGTAGTCGCCAATCTCATCACCGGACTCGGCTCCCTGCCAAACCTCAAAACTGAATATGGAACCGAAATCGGGTTCGCTCTTTACATCAATGGTTCCGCCCATAAGTTCCACAAGGCTCTTACTTATGGCAAGACCGAGACCTGTTCCCTCCATATTCTTGTATTTCATCTCGTCTATACGATTAAATGCGGTAAAAATCGTCTCTCTCTCTGCAGGTGGTATTCCCACGCCGCTATCCTTGACGCTGACTTTGATTAGTACCTTTTCGTCCTTGGTATCCTTTTTCTCAACTGCCAGCTCCACAAAACCTCGCTCCGTATACTTAACAGCATTTGTAAGGAGATTGCAGATAACCTGTCTGATTCTCATCTCATCTCCCCACAAAAGTACGGGCAAAGTGGGATCTATATTGGCTTTTAACATAAGTCCCTTCTCTGTTGCCGCTGTGGAAACCATGCTGTAGCAATCTGAAACAAGAGATGCCAGCTCGTATTTTTCCGGAAGGATTTCCAGTTTACCGCTCTCAATCTTTGAAAAATCAAGTACGTCATTGATAAGGGCAAGAAGTGTTCTTCCCGCCCCCTTTATGCTCTCGGCGTAATCCTTAATAAGCTGGTCGTCGCACTCTCTCACTATCATTTCATCCATGCCCATTATGGCATTGATGGGTGTTCTTATCTCATGAGACATTCTGGCAAGGAATTCATCCTTGGCATTTCCTGCCTGTATAAGCTTCGCATTCATCTCGGACAGTTCCTTGTCCTTGTGAAGAATCTCTTTTCTGTTTTTCTCGTAGGTGTACGCCTGATATTTAAAAATGATACCGAAAATAAGAGATACCATCAAAACAGCAAATACCACGTCAAAAAAGAAAGCCGATCCCGTAAGAGGGTTTGTGAGACCGGGCATATAATAATCAAGCAAAACCAGCCCCACTATTATAAGGCAGCTTATGGTAAGAACCACATAAAAAACCACTCCCTCAAGAACCAGATATATGAACAAAAGCCCCATAACAAACCACAAGGGCATTCCGCTCATAATACCTCCCGAAGAAATATACATTAAGGGGAAAAACAAAAAGTTCCCCAGAGTTGCCGTGAGAACAGCGGCAGTCTTGGGTTTGTTTTTCACAATTGACATATATATTCCTATGACCGCCAGAAGTTCCAGGGAATATGCAGCCAAAAGTCCCGGCAATTCTATGCCCTCTATCAAAGAAACCACCGTTCCTATGGCTCCTCCGAGGAAACAGACTATTAGCATAAAATTCAAAAGTCTGTATTTAATCTCAAGATGTTCTCCCACAAACATTTTGATCAGTTTTTTCATAAGCTATACCTCTTTTGTACCCCTGAGAGACCCCCCGGTCCCTCTAAAACCAAGTAATTAAATAATAGCACGAAAAGCTGTATTATACAAAGGATATCCGCAAATTACGAAGCAATTTCATATGTGAAAATAATGCCGCTTTCGGCATACTCCCACGGGTAGACTATGCAGCATTTACATTACGCGTGAATATGCATCCTTAGGGTCGCATTTTTTGTTGTATAGTAAGTAGCTGCCTACTCCTATGTTATTAATAAAAAACACAGAAGCCGGGTGGATTTAAACCCGGCTTCTGAAAAAACCATCAAATTTATTTGCCGGCGAACTTGCTGAAATATACGGCAAATGCTGTCAAAGCACCGCTGACAAAAAGGATTGCAATTGAGTAGACCGTCTTTTCTTTTTTGGTAACAGTCATGGTTACTTCATCTGTTGCAGCAGTTGAAGCTTCTTTTGTTCCGGTATATGCAGGGTCATTCACCGCGGCGGTATCCGAATTTAAGGTTTCTACGGTTGTCTCGGATAAACCGATGCCGGATGCTGCCACACCTTCCTTTGCATTTTCAGAAGTAACGGTAACCGAACCTGTTGTCTTAGTATCACTTGCATTACCTGCTGCCTTAACATTAATCGCCTTCTCTGACTTGTTACCTGTTACTGTGGCTTCACTTGCCTTCTCGGATGAGGTAGCCACCGCGCTAACTTCATCCTCGGGTGCAGCCGAACCGTTCTGGGAACATACTCCCTCTATGGTCTCCCAGGTTCCCCCGTCATAATCCGCAACCTTTACGGTATAGGTTTCACCCTTTTCAAGACTTAAATCCTCTATAGTTCCCGTAAAACTGTTGTCAGAGTTTACTTCAAAACTCTCCATGGCAAGATTGGTATCCCCTTTATACAAACCTACCATTACTGCTGCCACAAGCAAATCCCCGGTCTGATCCGCACTTCCCGTAACAGTCACCTTATTCTGCTCGACAGTTACACCAAGATCTTTAATCTCGGCATTTTGGGCAAATACCGTGACGGATTGAAGTAAAAATACCGTTAATACCGATATAATCGTAATTATTTTTTTCATTTTTATCCCCCTTATCTTGTAAAACAAACCCCGGCTCCGGAACCTAACAATGCGCCGCCGAATGTTTCGGTATCTTCGCTTTCATACAATGCGATAACCTCCACTTTTACCGGCATCTTGCTCTCGTCATCTCCGCTCCAGAGTAAGAAATCATCCAGGGGATTGGTTCCCTGATTGGCATCGGTAACAAGCTGTTCATTAATGGTATCACTGATAAGTTTTCTGGTTACATTTCCGTCCTTCCAGGTATAGGTAGCGTAGACGCTCACTCTCTTACCGTCTGTAATTCTGGGATCCTTGTCGGAAGGATAGTAGAAGGAACAGCAGATTGCCCATCTGTCGTCGCCCTCCCAGTCAAAGAAGGTCTGGTGATCTGTGCCATGCCAGATGCTTCCCTGCATATTTTCATCACCGTGTCTTGAGGTATCGCATATGGCAAGTCCCACAATATTTACGGTAACGTACTCTGCCTTGTCGGAATCCTTATATGTAATCTTTAAAGGAATACTGTCATAGAAATTGCTGAGCCTTTTAACCACAAATATCTGTTTTTGATCGTCATATGTGATATTCACTGCTTTGTCGGCGTTTTCAAGAAGGCATTCAACCTTCTCTATTTCCTTTGCGGCACCCTTTCCAAGATTGGAGCTCACAAGGATTTTTGTATCACCAAGATACATATCCACTTCTGCAGGCTCTTCTTTACTTGAACTGTTTAATGCAACGGCAGGTTCAAAATTAAATCCCCATTGAGCCGCACTTCCCAGCTCGTGATTGCCGTCTATATTTACACCACTGTAATCACTGTTGTATACCATCAAACGGACATTCATAGGCACAAATCCCGCATCATCCGTATGCCAGGAGGTACAGTGAAGTGCGAAATGATACTGTGTATAGAAAGGATCGGTCAAACCGAGATTTCCGTCTATATCGATGCCGTTTCCGAAAACATCGATACCGGGAGTCATTCTCTCATCACTTCCGAAAAGATCGTAATCTCCTGTAATATTCACATCACCGTTCTCATCCGCATCCTCCGTATCCGCGACAATAATACTGTAATCCTCTCCCTTATAGAGAATTACTACAAACTCCGTATCCTTATCAAGAAGGTATACGTTATTTGAAACCTCTTTTTCCCCGTCGTCATTCCTGTTAAGTTTAACCCTAAAGGAATAATAGGAACCGGTTGAGCCATCCTTAAGGACGAACATACTGTTTTCATTACTTTCCGTATCCGACATTTCTATGGAATTACAAAGATCGTCAAAGGATTCAAACATGCCGTAATAAGGGCGACCCCTTCCTGCAAATTTGCCCCAAATCTGCTTTGCCACCGACTGCTTTAAAGAATCCCTGTCGTGGAAACAGTAGGCAAATTTTTCACCGGATATATCCGATATAAATCCGTCGAAGTCATCGGGTCTTGCCTCTTCCCCATCACCCATATGTTCCTGATCCAGCTCAATCTCAATATTCCTGTGGTCGCAAGCTTCGGAAACGGTCCATTCATAGGTTAAAGTGCCGTCCTCCATTTCCATAAGCTCTCTTTTGGGGTCTAAATCTCTTCCGTCAAGTCTTAATGTCCTTACATA
>JAILPU010000288.1 GCA_024699395.1 Lachnospiraceae bacterium
TATGGATTTATTGTTTTTCAATATTTTGAAGATAGGGGGTATCCTAACCTACTCCGTTTCCTCGCATATCTCATCATAATCTTCAAACATGATACGGATATCGCCTTCTTCACTTTCAACATGGTAATGTCCCGCATACCACCCTTCCACTCAGTTTCTTCATAATCTCCATCCGCTTCCCATGGTCTGGCCTCATGATTTCCATGGACGCAAAATAAAGTTATCGGTAATCGACCCAGTTCGTTTTTCAGATCCCTGTCTCTGGCATCAAGGTAATAATTGATCCCTGCATCACCGAGAATGATCATGACATCCTCCGTATCCGTTCCGTTTGCTTCACAGAATTCTGCAATCCTTGAAAAATCTCCGTGCGTATCTCCGGTAATATAATAATGCATATCTCAGTCCTCCTTTTTTGAGTTTTAAGTTACACCCATATTATGGAGTTATTAATCTTCAAAATTTTGAAAATTTTTTACACACATTGACTATCGCATTTCTTCTTCTAATCTTATTCGATATTTATTTTTCACTTTATTCCACTTCTTTCTTGCGTCATTAAATCTATTCTGCGCTTCTCTGTATTCCTTAGCTGCAGTAAATATTTCATTTATCTCATCATCACTAAATAGTCCCGAAGCTTCAAACATCCAAAGCCACAATTCCGGACATGGTGCACTACTAATTCTCGGTTCTTTTCCTTCGGATTTTTTCCATCCAAACCAAGACACAAAAAGATGCCATTTCTGATTTGGTTCAGCTTGTTCTTTTTCTATCTTGATGACCAATGGTTCGACTTCTGTCAATTCATTTTCTTTTAAACCCAACAATTGTGCCAGCTTCTCTTTTGCCTCTTCTTTTTTCCAACCAAGCAATTTTTCGCAATACTCTCTTTGTCTGGAGTCACATTTAGTACTGTCATTTTTCATGACAGCATTGGCAAGCGAAATGTATAATCCCGATTTCTGTTGATATGTATTTATAAACTTATCGGTTTCCGGATTTTTTTTTGATGGCTTGTCCTTAAAAAATTTTATGTAATCATCCATATTCTTATTATTCATACACATCTATACCTCCGCAGTAATCAATTCTTATCTTTACATATAACATGAATGTTATCCAACTTATCCGGTTATATTTTATGGGCTTTTAGTGATTCATCAAATTTGTATTCGTCCGTCATACACCTTATTTCATCCCAAATCTTTGACCTTACTTCCTCATCCATAATCTCCACCTTGCCCCCGTACTGCATAGCCCAGTGGACCATCATGGAAGGGGATGTACGGACCTTCACGATGTCATACCGGATTTCATTTCCATCATCATCCGCACGTGTAACCTCATCCACCTTTTTATAATGATCACCAAACCAGTCATGGATGATGGTATAATCCGTATCTTTTATCTTGATTCTGATATCTTTAGGTTTATCATATGCCATATTAAGGTGCTCTGACATATACTTTTCGGGATTCCAGGCTGCATTTAAAATAGGCAGTCCTTCGAAGTCGGTGATTTTAACGGGAATTATCTTTCCTTCATCATCCCGTATAATTTCCACATCAGTCATCAAATCAACCCGGTAATGCCACACGCGGCTGTCTCCTTTTTTTAGTCCGATACAATAATAATTGTCATGATAGACTACAATGTGATAAGGGCTCAATTCATGCATATACTCACTTGTCGGTACCAGTTCATGATTCGCATTATAGCGATTAAACCTAAACCTGACCTGGGCCAGATTGTTTACTGCGTATTGAAGTGTTTTCAGACTTTCTGCAAGTTTTTCCCTGTCAGACGAATTTTTTCCGGTAAATCTGCCGTGTACAGCACGGGGATTAAACTTAAGATTCTCTCCATCCCAATAGGGAGTAGTGTAATACTTCCCGGTAAGTTCAAATATCTTACCGATCAGTTTCTCTTTCTCATTAACAGAGAGCATCTCCGAAAAACTGATAAGTTGGATCAGCCGGTCTGTTTCTTCATACTCAAACGGATGCACATAGTGAAGTCCGTTCAGAACAGGCGCAGAACCGGACTCTACTTTCTGGGAACTGCTCTTATCAGGTTTAATCTTTTTATTCAGCTTATCCTCTGTATAG
>JAILPU010000316.1 GCA_024699395.1 Lachnospiraceae bacterium
CTTATAACCTTTATCATTGGCTTTTTGTATCATTTCATCCAACTCAGCTTCCGGCGAATAATATATGGAATTATTCTGAGTTGTTTTCGTAACTTCAAGGTTTGCCGAACCTTTTATTATATTTGTTCCCGCCTCAGCAGAACCACCGGCCGAAAATGATGTGGAATGTACCTTATCATCAATAAACTTTTCCCTGCTCAGCTTGGATATTAACGTTGATAAAGGATCACCTGCTGCGGACAAAGTATATACCAACCATTTCTTTTTGTTCGAGAAACTGTTAATTACTTTCCTGTACTCAACAGATTTACCGGAGCCCCTTAATCCAACTATTTTATATACGTACTTTGATGAATAATCGCTCTCAAAATTTTCAATTATTTCATCCGCATAATGCATATCTATAAAAGCAGCTCCCGCAACCCCGGGAGTTCTTGTAAAAGGATTAATTTTAACCATTCTCTTTTCCTTTTTGTGATGAATTCCTGTTTTTGTGATGAATTGTGATGATTTTTTGCTTTTGTGATGATTTGTGATGAAATGTGGTGTTTTGTGATGATTTGTGATGATTGTATCATCATTTTCATTTTTAGTAAAGATGCTGTTATGGCACCTGTAATACAGTCTTTATTCCCCAAGGCTTGTGATGAATTCCTGTTTTTGTGATGATTTGTGATGATTCAAAGCTTGTCGTATTTGGTTGCTACGCCTTTTGCTTTTTCCACAGGGTACTTGGCTTCATTGCGTTCCATCTTTGCATTTACGATTTCATCCGCATCCAGGTCAAGCTTGTCCAAGAGGTTTTGGCAGTATACCATGACATCGGCAAGTTCCTCTTTGACATGCTGAATATCAAATTTTTCATTGTCCCACTGAAAACATTCCAGCAGTTCTGCCGCCTCGATAACAATGGATTTGGCCAGATTTTCGGGAGAATGAAACTGGTCCCAGTCGCGATCCTCTGTAAATTTTCTGATACGCTCAATCGTTTCTTTTTGCATGTACTACTGCCTCCCGTAAATAATCTGCCAGATTTTTATCCGTACAGTACACATAACACCCCTTCATGCCTCTCGTCATCAAGGTTCTGTATGTGTTTTTAATAATCTCATCGGCACGTCTGTCTGCCTCTTTGGGATTTACTTTTGCCAATGTTTTTATACCTTTCAAAGACTGGTCCGTGCGTGCTCTCTTGGTATAATCGGTAATTATCCTGCCGTCCTCATAACGCATGTCATCACCTATTATTACACCCACGTAATCAAACTCCAGTCCCTGCGAAGTGTGAATACAGCCAATCTCATTAATTGATGTTTCACTTACCGCAAAAGGTTCCCCGCTTCCAAGATTCCAGCTCATTTCAAAATCGCCGATTTTTATATCGTGAACATCGGTATTGTTCTGTCCTTCTTTAATCCAGTTCCAACAGTAACCGGCCAATATGCGTGCTGCGTTTCTCGGCCTGTTTTTTTCAATAACAATTTCCCTGACCTCATCCGGAGAATCACATATTCTTATATCATAATCAATGCCTTCCAGATCATAATTGGCAGTTTCTCTTATATCCAAAACATTATCTATCCACGCAAGATAACCGTCGGAACCGTTACACCTGAACTGGGATTTTAACTCCATATGGGTAACCTCGGAATCCAGTTCCTTAGCCCACTTTTCTATCTCAGCAATGGAGCCGATATCCTCCATGGTAACCCGCTGGCTTTCATCGATAAAGAAAACCGAGCAGTAGGCCGTATTGATAATCTCTTTTATCTGATTTTCTCCAAGGTTACGAAACATGCCCGACTTTTCATTAAGTCTGTGTGCCTCATCAACCAAGAGAGTGTGGGCAACATTTTCTCCGCAATCGGTATAGGAACCGGAACCCTTGAACATGTTGTTAACGCTGCTCATTTTCATCTGACCCTTAAGTTTTTTCAGATAAACCTGTCTGGGCGCACTGTTTTTGGAAACATACTGCACCATCTGATCTCTTTGGGTCAACTCAGCCAAAAGATTTATCGCCACCACTGTCTTTCCCGTTCCCGGACCGCCTTTCACGATAATGGTGCGTTTCTTAAAATCCGTCATGCACTGCTGTGACAGTCTTAAGATTTCCTCATATACAACCTTCTGGTCGTCTATCATGATAAACTCACGATTCCCTTTGATCATGGAAGCGATGGAATCCTGAAGACTCTTGGAGGGTCTTATTTTTCCCTTGTCCACAAGATAAAGTACTTCTTTTCTGTCACCCTTTTTAACCGATTTTTTGATGAAATCTCTAAGCTTGTAAAGCTCTCCTTTTGTAAAAGCAGGTGCTTCTTCAAGGTAATCCCTATACTGCTTTGCATCCAAAGGATCGTTTTCATGCCTTATATAGTTATGAAGACAGGCACAGGGGCGAACGTCAATGTCCATATCCTGCACAGTAGCATTGTAATCACAGATCAGTCTGGCATAGGACCACACCTGATATGAAGGATGAACCACGCGCCTTACCGCTCCCCCTGTAAATGTGTCCACAAGAGCGTCTGCTCCTTCAACTGTTTTTACCTCTTCCAGATCCTCCCACTGCTTGAGCTCCACAATGACCATACTACCCAGATTATTGCTGTCATATCCGGTAATCATAAAATCTATGCGCTTTGCAGTCTGAGGAATGTTGAACTCGATTGCAATCCCCGCATCCTCAGGGATCTCCTTATCATTAAGTACTTTGTACATATAGCCGAGAGAATTCTCCCAGGAACGAAACTCTGCTTTGGGCGTGTGTCGTCCCATTTTACTCAGGATATTCTCTTCTATCTGTATCGCAATACTGTCTTCTTCAACACTTTTCAAAAAATCGGTTTTAAGTCCGTCGTAAACTATCATGGATGTTTTACCTTCCCGGCAATTACAGTTTGAATCTGCACATATTTTTTCTCTTGATATCAACTATGGGTGGATAGGGTAAACGGTTCTTTTTAAATAAATCCAGTAATTTTACATATCCCCTTTTGTAACTGTATTGCAGCTCTTCCTTGTACAGGGGAACAAGTGTATAAAAATTCACTTTCTCCCCGTTTCTGAAGGTGAAATTATTAATTAGTGAACTTGCCAATGAAAATCCGCATAGTTTTGTATTAGGTGCAAAGGGTTCATAATCATTATTTGCTATTGTATGCCCTAGTGTGAACCATGTTTTATATATGATTGGCATACGTCCCGCCATCTTAAGATGACGTATTGGCCAATAATCCTTCTCGTCAGGCGATTGAATATTCCAATCTGCGGGAAGATTGATTATCAATTCGCATCTCTCCAGTTCTTTTGCGTCGTACATTTCAGGGATTTCCATTTTATAAGCACTCATCCCCATAGTGATAAGAGTGTAGTAATTTCTTTCCTTTGTGGGGAACAGTGCCAATACATCTAAATGAATATCCGGAGATACTATTTCATGAAGAACTTTCATCTCCTGACCATACAACATTTCAACATAGTCGCCTATATCTTCCATTTGTTCCCTGCTTAACTGCAATACCTTTTCATTACCGGGACCGGTTAATTCCATAATTTAAATACTCCTTTTCTTCTTTTAAAAAATCATTTTAGGATGCGATGTGCTCATAACCGCATATTGCATAGTTACTGCAAAAGTCCTATGACTTTTGCAATGGTTTCGCAAAAAGTCCTATGACTTTTGCAGTGGTTTCGCAAAAAGTCCTATGACTTTTGCAATGATTGTATCAAAAGCTTCATAATCTGTGTAATTATTAGCATAATTTCAATGGCTGTAGTTATCCATTGTTCTGTAGTCTGACTAACTATCTCTTTTAATTCATCAGAAATCGCTACCGTCCTCATCCAAATCCATATAATTTGTCTTGTAACTCGCACACCATAATGTACTCTTCGTCGTTTTCATCTACCGTCTTAAATCCCACATTCTCATACATCCTGACAGCATAATTTGCTTTCTGAACCGCAAGTGATGCCTTCTTATAACCCTGCTGTTTCAGAAGTTCCAGCATTCTCACCATAAGCTGTGTTCCAATGCCCTGTCCCCGGTATTCCTTAAATAAAGAAATTGCGAAAGACGGGGTCTCATCATCCACATGGCCATAATCATCCATGATACGTGTCCAAACAGCGCCGACCACTTTTCCTTCAAAATCAGCTACCAAACAGTTATCACCTTTTCTTGTTCCGAAATTATCCGTATAAACTCTCAATTCCGGTTTTTCAACAATATTTCTCGCCGGCGGCTCCACACCTTTCGGAATAAAAATCGCTTCATACAAAAAATCTTTCAGTAAATCAGTCTCGTTTTTTCTAAGCTCCCGGATCACATAAGACCTATTGTAATTGGCTTTTATTATTGAATAAGCCTGTTTTAATATTTCTTCAAAAGGACTATCCTTATAAATAATTTTTAACGTTCCATCTGTTCTGTGAGGGTCATCATTCGTAAAATATGAATAAACCACATAGCCCTCATCCCTAAATCCGCATTCAGACTTTTCCTCTTCTGTTTTTTCTTCAAATTCGCGAAGCTTTGATATTTCCGATACTTTCAAAAGCTCATTAAACTCCGCATCTTCAATATCATAGGTTATTTCCTTCGTCACTTTCTGTTCGATATCAGTATTTCGAACCAGTACCTTACGATTTAAATAATCGATTGTAATATTTTCATATGGCATCCGAGAAAACATGCCATACCATTGAAATTGTATTTGCCAAATATAGTCGGATTTTCTCATTATGTTATACCACTCGTTTAGGGCCGTTTTTCGCCATTTACATTTCTCTTTTGTAATATTTTCCTTTTGGGATGCCAATTTGGTATTTCAACCTTCTTTGCAATATCCGCCTGCGTCATTTATTTAGCCTTCGACTGTAATAATCCATT
>JAILPU010000322.1 GCA_024699395.1 Lachnospiraceae bacterium
GACAATATTTAACAACACAGCTTATAGTAGTTGATCCGATGGATGCGTTTATGAGCGGTTCCGGTGTTGTGGGTGGCTGGTATGACGGATTTTTGTATACCCTGGCTGATAATAAGAGCGTAACTGTTTTGGTAAAATCTAAGTTTCTTCAGAATTTTGTAAGGGCGCGTTCAAGGGACGATGAGCCCTTTACTTATGTGGGAAAGATAAGAGACCTTGAATTATACAGGGGTCGTTCCGAATCAGGATTTACTATTTTTCACGTGGATTACAAAAAGGTAAAAAACAAGATTTTGTTTGCATCGGAGGTTTTGGTAGGTGCAATCATATCATTTATGGTATTTGGCGGTTCTATGGTAATCACGGAGTCCAAGGAACCGGACACCACGGGCGTGGGAGCCCACGATAATCCGGAGGCGGAGCTTACCGTATTACTGCTTCGTTTAAACGAATACCGGAATAAAGAATCGAAGAACAGGATAATGGGCTTAGTGGGGTTACTCCTTATTGTTATAGGAATGGTGTTGGTCTTTTACCGACCCTTAATTGGAATCATTATGTTTATTACAGGTGTTGTCAGATGCTTTAAATCTCTTAAGAATTCCAATATAGGATTCATAAAGAAGATTACGTCCTTTTTTTGCATGAACACCATTCAGACAGCCAAGGCAAATGACCTTGAAAAAATAAAGATGCTGGAAAAGATTATAGAAAAGAAACGGGATGTGGAAGAATTAAATCAACAGATTTTCCGATATTAAAAAACACAAAAAAGAGGAGTTTATGGAAAAGAATATTGAAACGCTGGATTTGATAAACTGCAAGAGCATGCATTACTACAGGTGGAAAAAGCAGTAATATAAATACCCCCATTTGTCGCAAGCAGGTAGGATATGATTAATACCACCATGGCGGCAAATGGGGTTTTTGTGCGTTTTTCTTGCCAATTTTCTTTTTTTGCGATAGAATGACTTTGTATGCATAGTAAGTGTACCTATTAGCGGAGAGAATATATGAGCACACACGATACACAGTATTTTAAAGTAGGTCAGGAATATGATAATGATGCGCGTCCCGTATTGGAGGCTGTATACGGGGCCTTAAAGGAGAAAGGATATAATCCGGTCAATCAGATTGTCGGTTATATCATGAGCGGTGATCCCACATATATCACCAGCTATAAGAATGCCCGCAGTCTTATCATGAAAGTGGACAGGGACGAGCTTGTAGAAGAATTGCTCACCCAGTATATCCGCACAAACGACTGGAATTAACGGGTGACAGATTAATGAGAATAATGGGATTGGATTTTGGGGCGAAGACGGTTGGCGTAGCCGTAAGCGACCCTTTGATGGTGACTGCCCAGGGCGTGGAGATAATAAGGCGTAAACAGGCATCGAAGCTCAGGCAGACACTGGCCAGGATAGAAGAACTTATCACGGAATATGAGGTGGGCAAGATAGTGTTGGGTCTGCCTAAAAATATGGATAATTCAGAGGGTGAGAGAGTGGAACTCACCAAGGAATTCAGTGAAAAACTTTCCAGACGTACGGGGCTTGAGGTCGTAATGTGGGATGAGAGACTTACCACGGTAATGGCTGACAAGGCCATGGACGAGTGCGCTGTTCGTAAGGAAGACAGAAAAGAGTATGTGGACATGATTGCTGCCACCATAATATTGCAGAGTTATATGGACAGCGTTAAGAAATGATTGGCCGGTACACGGCTTGCATGAGAGGAACATTATGAATCAAAAATCGGAAAAGATCGCTTTTGTTCTTGACAATGGGGAGGTTGCGGAATTCTATGTGGTGGAGCAGACCCGCATAGGAGGAGCAGATTATATCCTTGTCACGGATAGCGAGGAAGGTGACGCAGACGCACTTATTTTAAAAGATGTATCTGCCGAGACCGATTCCGAAGGAATCTATGAGATAGTTGAGAACGACGACGAATTGACGGCTGTGTCGGGAGTTTTTGCCGACATGATGGATGATATCGACCTTATATAGTGGTTTCTTTTTCTTTTCCGGGTTTTCATGGAGAGTCAGGAAAGACTCAGTGAAATAATTGGAGGATTTTTTTTGAGTAAGAAAAAAACAAAGGTTTCACCTCTTAAGATAATACCCTTGGGAGGACTGGAACAAATAGGTATGAACATTACTGCCTTCGAATACGAAGACAGTATAATTGTTGTTGACTGCGGACTGGCATTTCCCGAGGACGATATGCTGGGAGTGGATCTGGTAATACCGGATGTCACATATCTTAAGGACAACATAGAAAAGGTAAAGGGTTTTGTAATAACCCACGGTCATGAGGACCATATAGGCTCATTGCCTTATATTTTAAAAGATATAAGCGTACCCGTATATGCCACAAGGCTTACCATGGGAATTATTGAAAATAAGCTTATCGAGCACAATCTTGCGGGAAGCGTCAGAAGAAAGGTTGTTAAATTCGGACAGACCATAACCCTGGGGGATTTCAGGATTGAGTTTATAAAGACCAATCACAGTATAGTGGATGCTGCGGCTTTGGCTATTTATTCACCTGCGGGAACGGTGGTACACACGGGAGACTTCAAGGTGGATTACACTCCGGTATACGGAGATGCCATCGATCTTCAGCGTTTTGCTGAGATCGGTAAAAAGGGCGTTTTGGCTCTTATGTGCGATTCCACCAATGCGGAGAGACCCGGCTTTACCCATTCCGAGAGAACGGTGGGTAATACCTTCGACAATCTTTTTGATGAACACAAAAACACCAGAATATTCGTTGCCACCTTTGCTTCCAATGTGGACAGAGTTCAGCAGATTATTAATTCGGCGTATAAATACTGCAGAAAAGTGTGTGTTGACGGCAGAAGTATGGTAAATATCATAGAGACTGCCATTAATCTGGGATGTATCAATATCCCCGAGAATACACTTATAGATATAGACGATATCAAAAATTACCCCCCTGAAAAACAGGTGATTATCACCACCGGCAGTCAGGGTGAGAGCATGGCTTCCTTAAGTCGTATGGCCAGCAACAACCATAAGAAAATAACCATTGGCGCGGGGGATACGGTAATATTGTCATCAACTCCCATCCCCGGTAATGAGAAGTCGGTAACAAGGATTATAAACGAGCTTCTCAGAAAGGGAGCGGACGTTATTTTCCAGGATACTCACGTGTCGGGACATGCCTGTCAGGAGGAG
>JAILPU010000332.1 GCA_024699395.1 Lachnospiraceae bacterium
CCTTAGTTTCCTCTATGTAATGGCCATTGGCATCCTTAATTGAGGTAAGGAATCGTGTGTCATCCTCAAAAAGTGTCATTTCAACATTTTCACCCTGAAGACTTTCCATATACACGTGATCAGAATATTCATCATAATCAACTAAATGACCACCATGTTCCTCCAAATATTCCGGAGTATTATGACTCACAACATCATATGAAAAATATTCTCTCAACGCTATGGCTGCTGTTTCAAGCTTTGAGTACGTATCCTCCTCCAAAGTGGTGCGGTAATTTCTGCCTATCATTATTACCAGCACCAGCACGCTCAGTAACATAGGCGCAAAACCCGCAATCATAAAACACTTGAAAATATCCAGCTTACCCCATACTTTTTTCATAATACCTCACCTCAAACAAAGAACAGAAACAAGAAAAGATTAACAGTTACTAAATTATTTTCAATTTATAAACCAAATTATATCATATTATCTGTAATTATGTAAATATATTTACAAGCGTCTGATAAATGTATTTGCGGGCAAAAACTCCACAAGGATATCCTCCAGCTGCTTTTGGTTGTAGGGCTTTTGAATATAACCGTCAAATCCCTTGTCGATGTATTCCTGTCCCTCATCCTCAGACACATTGGCCGTCATAGCAATAACGGGAGTATCCTTGTTAAGTCCTTTCTCCGATTCCTTAATAGCTTCCAAGGTCTTCTCTCCATCCATTCCGGGCATCATATGATCCAGGAAAATAATGTCATATTTTTCCTTATCAGCCATCTCCACAGCTTCAAAACCGGAAAGGGCTCTTTTGATAACAAGCCCTGTTTTTTTAATAAAACCCTCAAACACCGTAATATTGATGTTCACGTCATCCACCACAAGAGCAGTGGCATTTTGGATACTTATCCCCGCAGGTTTTGTGTCTGCATCCGGGTCTTCATTCTTATCCCCATTCTTATCTTTATCACTTATCAGGCTGTTACGGTTATCGCCTATGGGGTCCTTGGATACCACTTTTTGCCTTAAAGTAAAGGAAAATGTGGAGCCCACGCCGTACAGACTTTCAACCTCAAGAGATGAATCCATCATTTCAAGATAGGCTCTTGTAATTGCCATTCCAAGGCCGGTTCCCTCTATATTGGGATTGGAAAGACCGTCAATCCTTTCAAATTCGGTGAAAAGCTTGTCGATGGTTTCCTTCTTCATCCCGATTCCGGTATCCTCCACGTTTACCGTAATATCTATAAGGCTCTCTTTAACCACCTCGTATCCAATCTTCAGTTTAACGCTTCCCGTCTTTGTATATTTAACCGCATTGGACAGGATATTTAACAATATCTGTTTAATCTTAACATCATCACCGTAGAGATTTCGGGGCATGTTTTCGTCAAGTTCCACATTAAAATCAAGCCCCTTCTCCTTCGCACGCATCTGCGTTACATTGACAACGTCCGATAAAAGAGCTCCAAAATCATACTCTATCGCAAGAACCTCTGTTTTTCCCGCCTCAAGCCTTGATACATCCAAAAGGTCATTTATAAGATTAATAAGAGTATTTCCGGATTTTTTTATCTCCAAAGCATACTTCTTCGTGCTGTAATCCTGGGTATCACTCAATATCTTTTCATTAAGGCCGATTATGGCATTTATGGGAGTTCTTATCTCATTGGACACGCTGGCAAGGAAATCGGTCTTGGCCTGGCTGGCCTCCTTGGCAATACGGAAGGCATTTCGCATATCCCCCGCCTGTTGCTCCATCCTGATCTGAGTATTGAAATTCTTAAGCTTTATGGCAACCGTATAGGTACTTGCCAGAAAACCTGCAGTGGTATACAAGCCCACATTAATAATATCGGTAAAAAGAAGATCCGGCGCCTTTGTCTGCGTCGCCGCCATAAAGTACAACGCAACCGATATAACGGTTTCCCAAAGAATCTGTAAAGGGTATCCCGTGAAAATACAGGGTACAACTATTAAAAATACAATCAGAACGATACATATGTACTCTCTCGCAACATAGGCATCTATGTAAATCGACATCACAAACATGGACATTCGCAATACGATTCCCATTAGCTTTGTAATCCTGGCATTTCTGTCTCCGATAAATCCGTTGAGAATCAGGATTGTAAGGCTGATTATCATCCCCATCAAATATGCATAACTGCCGCCACCCACAACTGTATCCGGAAAAAACAAAGAAATAAAAAAAACAATGCCCAAAAACATCACCACTATAACACCCAGCACATTGATACTCACAACATTACTCTTGTGTATCAATCCACCAATATTAGTGTATTCCTCTTTGGTGAGTCCTCCGTAGAGCATTGCGTTTCTTAACGAAATCTTCCCCTTTATCAATACTATCTCCCTCCATCATTACACAGTCCTATAAAACTTTTTTAAATTGCCCGGTCTATCATGGTTTTATAGCAGTCGATTATAACAATTCCGTGAATTGTTACGATTCTTTTCACGTCCGATTGCATTAATTTCGTATACCGGCATCACACTATATGCTGCCCGTTTCGTAATCTTAGTATGTTAGGTTACCCGATTCCCCATATCGGGCAAAAAACCACATATATAATTATATATTAAATCGGGAGAAATAATCTGACAAGTGCATTGTATTTATTAATTGTAAATTATTCATTTCCTTTTTCTGTGTCATTGACAGATAATTGTAGCTAACAAAATCCCCATTTTCCGCTATTGTGTTAGCCATATCACCTCTTCACACTCTCATGATCACTCTCATAGCAAAAAACATAGAAATTTCCCGGAAATTTCTCAAATAATCAAATTTACTGTCCACAGCACACACTAAAGCTGTATAATGAATATGTGTGCCATTTCAAACATATCTTTACATAAAAATAGGATAAAAAAGAGGGAAGTATAAATGGACAAGATTGCGGTATTAATACCCTGCTATAATGAAGAAAAAACCGTAGAAAAGGTGGTAACAGATTTCAAAAAGAGTATTCCGGAAGCTGTAATATACGTTTATGACAACAATTCAACAGACCGGACCGCAGAAATAGCCGCGAAATGCGGAGCTATTGTAAAACATGAATATGTTCAGGGAAAAGGTAATGTAATCAGAAGAATGTTTCGTGACATAAATGCCGAATGCTACATCATGACCGACGGAGACGATACCTATCCCGCTGAGTTTGCCGGCAAAATGGCGCAATTGGTTCTTGAAAAAAATGTGGATATGGTTGTAGGTGACAGACTGTCTTCGACTTATTTTACCGAGAATAAAAGACCTTTTCATAATTTCGGAAACAGTCTTGTAAGAAAAACAATAAATATCCTGTTCCATGACGATATTAAAGATATTATGACGGGATACAGGGCATTCAGCTATGCTTTTGCAAAAACATTCCCCATACTTTCCGAGGGTTTTGAGATAGAAACAGAAATGACCATCCATGCGGTGGATAAAAATATGTACGTTGAGAACCTTGTAATCGACTACCGCGACAGACCCGAAGGCAGCGAATCCAAGTTAAACACTTACTCCGACGGATTTAAGGTTATCAGAACCATAATAAAAATGTACCGCACTTATAAGCCCATGGGCTTCTTTGGGCTGATAGCATCAATTTTGGCATTACTCGCAATAATTTTTGTAATACCTGTATTTAAAACATATGTTATAACAGGCCAGGTTCCCAAATATCCCACATTGATAGTTTGCGGCTTTACCATGATAGCAGCGATACAATCCTTCTTTTCCGGGCTGCAGCTCCAGACTATCGTTCATCAAAAGCGCCAGGACTTCGAACTCAATCTTCAAAATGTCCGAACCCTTAAGGAACTTTTGGACACCAAATCCGGCAAATAACAGACCTCATGCCTGTCCGAAGCGACGCGTAAAAGCTCTACTCTTCATGGGAATTAGTGCAACGCTTAATTCAAGCCGATCATTATCGAAAAAACAAGCCTTATCAATCTTTCAAGTTAATGTATTACAAACACAAAGACAAGGCATCCGATCAACCCTGCAAACCAGGAAAGTAAAAATATTATCAGATCGGCT
>JAILPU010000047.1 GCA_024699395.1 Lachnospiraceae bacterium
CAGCTAAGCTTGCTGGTACAGAGAGAGGTATCACAGAGCCTACACCTACATTCTCAGCTTGCTTCGGTCAGGCATTCCTTGTAAATACCGGTTGGAACGGAACAGGTAAGAGAATCACAATTAAGGATACCCGTGGAATCATCGATGCTATCCTTAACGGTGACATCCTTAAGGCTCCTACCAAGAAGATTCCTATGTTCGACTTCGAGGTTCCCACAGAGCTTCCCGGAGTTGATTCTAAGATTCTTGATCCTCGTGATACATACGCTGATGCTTCCGAGTGGGAGACAAAGGCTAAGGATCTTGCTTCAAGATTCCAGAAGAACTTCGTTAAGTATGAGAACAACGCTGCAGGTAAGGCTCTTGTTGCTGCAGGTCCTCAGCTTTAATCTTAAAGATAATTATAATGCTTCAAAGCCCGGGACTCTTTGTCCCGGGTCTTTTATTATATAGGAAATTCCTCTGGATTTCCTATATAATAAAAACGCTCCGCGAGGATGCACACTCGCGCGATAGGAATATGTTGCTTGCAGCAACCGCGCTCGGCGCGAGGATTTCGCAAGCGAAATCCTTTCTTGCTAATATAGAAATATGTTTTTCTTGTGTAAAAGAAAAAGAATTGCTACAATGAGAAAGTTGGAACGGCATTAACAGGTGAAAAAAATGGAAGATATGTATTCGAGAACCCGACTCCTTATAGGTGATTGGGGACTGGATAAAATAAAAAAAGCAAAGGTCCTTATTTTCGGGATAGGGGGCGTAGGCGGATACGTGTGTGAAGCTCTGGCCAGAAGCGGCGTGGGAAGCTTTACTCTTGTGGATAATGATACGGTGAGTATCACCAATATAAACCGCCAGATAATCGCCACAACAGAGACTGTGGGCAGATATAAAACAGAAGTTATGGCAGAGAGGATTAAGAGCATTAATCCTGATATTAAAGTTGAAACAAAGAATATGTTTTATCTGCCGGAAAATGCCGGGGAATTTGATTTTTCCAAATATGACTATATCGTGGACGCCGTGGACACAGTAACGGCAAAGCTTGAAATAATAGTAAATGCAAATAAGGCAGGCACTCTTGTAATAAGCTCCATGGGTGCGGGAAATAAATTATGTGCAACCGGTTTTACGGTGGCGGATATATATGATACAAAAGTATGCCCTCTTGCGAAAGTAATGAGGCGTGAGTTAAAGAAAAGGGGCATAAAAAAACAGAAGGTTGTTTATTCGCCTGATGAAGTGCTCACTCCCGTAGAAACCATATCGGAGGGTACAAGAAGGCAGCTTCCCGGAAGTATATCCTATGTGCCCGCGGTGTGCGGCCTGATTACGGCAGGAGAGATAATTTCAGACCTTATAAAGTTAAAGTAAATTGGAATGAATTACATACGTACAGGACGGTTTGAGTTTTAATTGGATATGTAAACTTTGCTTGAATCTTTAAAATGACGGGTCTTAGGACAAAAGACGATTAAAAGATGTGTGAGTACAATTTATCCCAAAAACAGTTCAAAAATATGTAAATATATGATGGATAAATAAAACAGAAGATTATAAGTATCGGTAATGAAGAAAGGATTGGATATGAAAAGATTAAAAAGAGTTGTGGTTACAGTTGTTTTAATGTCGGTTTTAATGATGCTTTCGGGATGCGGAAAGAAAATCAAGGCGACTGATATAGAGGGCGTATGGAGCGGAGTGATGGAAGTCAGTTGTGAGATGATGAATCTTGATGAGGACACCATGGGACTCTGTAATGCTTTGGGTGTTGAAATAAAGCCTCAGAAGGCAAATTGCACCTTTGAATTCAGAGAGGGAAATTATAAGCTTACAATACAATGCGACGCCCAAGAGGTCTATCAGCAGATAGGAGATGCTCTTTCTACTGAGGAGGGTCTCAGAAAGTATCTGAAGTATACTGAGGATATTTCTGACGAGGAAATAGATGAACTTCTGGAGAATCACGGTGAAGAGTTCCTTCAGAGTCTTAAGGAAGTATTTGCCGAAAACAGTGAAGATATGTCATACACCACAGGAACTGACGGAACATATGAACTCACCAAGAACGGTATCAACTTAAGCACAGACGGTGAGTTTGTATATGATTTCGACAAGAAAACGCTTACCGGTGATTACAAAGAGGAGGGTTACGACTACTCACTGGTACTCACTAAGGAAGCAGAGTAATTTAATTTTTCTCACAAATATCATAAGGGGTCTTATAGATCATATCCGGGTCTATAACGCCCCTTACATTACTTAAAGGGTAAATTATTGTGTTTTTGCCCACAATGCATCCGGGATTGAGAACAGAGTTACAGCCAACCTCACAGTGATCCCCGAGAATTGCACCAAACTTGATAAGACCGGTATCTAAGTCTGTTTTTTCAAGATGGACTTTAAT
>JAILPU010000051.1 GCA_024699395.1 Lachnospiraceae bacterium
TACCAATAATCACGGAGGTATTTACTTTGACCCCTTATAGAGATATATGCAGTAAAACCGGATTAAATATTATTTTTTCTTGGGATTTGAAAAAGCTTTCATATTTAAGCAATGAAATTAATTTTAATAACATCGATGATCCTGTTGTAAATGAGGCATTATCAAAATTAACATCCTCTGAAAAACAGATCTTATTTATTATATAGATAGATATCTTGAAATATGTGATAAGATTGGATTTGATTTATTTCGTCATAAAAGGATTACGGAAAAACTAAATAGAAAAGGCCGTTCATATAAACCAAAAAATAAGAATAAAATTTGGAGTGACGATAATATTGAACCCGTTAATGAATGGGCAATTGATGATAGATCGGATCCTGTTTTGGATGAAGCATATAAAAAATTAACAGGCAAAGAGATATTGCAACTAATTGAAATGTGCTTTTGAAAGGATTATTGAATATGTATGTAGAACCATCTTATTATAAAGAATTCAAAACAGTAGATGATATGCCTGGTAGAATGAGGGAGTATCCTTTTGTATATAAAGGAATGAGCATCGATGAATACTGCAGAGAAAGAAATAATTATGTCGAAAACCGGTAGAAGGTACACGAGGGTACTTACATGCCTCTTTGTAAACAACGGGGAAAAAATGTAAGTAATGAATGTTGTTTATAATTAAACGGTTTATGTTTCTTTGTTATTAACGAAGTGATAATATTTCGGATGTTTTTTGAATACTCAATTATTATATGGATGAATGAATAATGAAATCCGGATATATCATTTTCATAGTTTTTCTTCTTGAATTTCACCAATCAATCCGTTATATTTAATCCTGTAAATATATAACCACAATATATAGTGAGTAATGTTTCACGTGAAACATTATATAGATATTTTGATAATATCGTTACCAAATCAATATAAAAATGAGATTTTACCAAAGGATATATATAGAATTAGCAGGAATTTAGTGTTATAATTTTATCTGCGAGATTTTGCATTTAAAAGGCTGTGTGAGATCCCGTTATTAATTTTGAAAGGAACCAAAAATGGGAAAGATCATAGCGATAGCAAATCAGAAGGGCGGAGTAGGTAAGACTACTACGGCCATAAATCTTTCAGCGGCTCTGGCGGAGAAAGGCAAGAAGGTATTGCTGATAGATGCGGATCCTCAGGGTAATGCAACCAGTGGATTCGGAATCGATAAAAACGAAGTTGAGCCGACTCTGTATGAATTGTTCCTGGATGAATGTTCTGTAAGTGATTGCATCAAAAAAGACGTAATCAAAAATGTGTCCATCATACCATCCAACATGAATCTGGCGGCAGCCGAAATCGATCTTATCGGAATAGAAAAGAAAGAATTTATATTAAGGGATGCGGTAGATTATATAAAAGACGAATATGATTTTATAATAATAGACTGTCCTCCCTCTTTAAATGTGCTGACCATTAATTCCATGACAACGGCAGACAGTATAATAGTTCCCATTCAGTGTGAGTATTATGCACTGGAGGGATTGAGCCAGTTGATCCATACAGCAAATCTGGTTAAGGAAAGACTTAACCCCAAGCTTGATATGGAGGGTGTTGTTTTCACAATGTACGACTCCAGAACAAATCTGTCAGTCCAGGTTGTGGAGAATGTAAAAGGCAGTCTTCAGCAGAAGGTATATAAGACAATGATACCCAGAAACATAAGACTTGCGGAGGCACCCAGTTTCGGTCAGCCCATAAATGTGTACGATCCCAAGTCTTCGGGAGCTGAAGCTTATATGCAGTTGGCAGAGGAAGTAATAGGTTAGGTTGAAAGGGGAAAAAATGGCAAGATCAGCTTTGGGAAAGGGATTGGATGGACTGATCCCCAACAAGATTGAAAAGAAAGAGCCTGAAAAGACAAAAGAATTAAAGGCAAACGATAAGGAAGTAACATACGTAAAAATTACGAAGCTTCAGAGAAACAGCAATCAGCCCAGAAAAACTTTTAACGACGATTCACTTCAGGAGCTTTCCGAATCCATTAAGATCCACGGAGTAATCTTTCCCATCTATGTACAGAAGAGAGATGACTATTATGAGATAATAGCCGGGGAGAGAAGATGGAGAGCTGCAAGGTTAGCAGGGTTAAAGGAAGTTCCCGTTATAATAAACGACAGCTATACCGAACAGCAGATTGCTGAAATATCTCTTATAGAGAACCTTCAGAGAGAAGACTTAAACCCCATCGAGGAAGCCATGGCTTACAAGAGCATAATGGATGAGTACAACCTCAAACAGGATCAGGTTGCGGAGAGAGTTTCAAAGAGCAGAGCTACCATTACCAATTCCCTGAGATTGTTGAAGCTTACGGATAAGGTTCAGCAGATGGTAGTGGACAAGATGATATCCGAGGGACATGCCAGAGCGCTTTTGGGAGTTGAAAACAGTGAAGAGCAGTACAATCTGGCTTTGAGAATTTTTGACGAAAGACTTTCCGTAAGGGAAGTTGAAAAGATTGTAAAATCCATGTCAAAGCCCAAAAAGCCCAAGAAGGAAAAAGATAAAAATCTTGACGCGGTATATAAGGATCTTGAAGAGAAGCTCAAGGAAAGACTCAGCACAAAGGTAACCATAACCGAGAACGGAAAGGGAGCCGGCAAGCTGGAGATAGAGTTTTACAACAATGAGGATCTGGACAGAATTCTTGATATAATAAACGGTTAAGGAAACAATATAAATGACATATGAAAACAGCATATTAAATCAAATGGGGCTGGGTAATACGGACCCCGGAATATGGGTGATACTGACTTTTGTTTCGTTGGTATTACTTTTAATCCTTTTGATCGTCATCGCAGTAAACTCTTCAAAAATTTCAAAGATGAAGAAGAGACTTGATGCTCTTACAAAGGGTAGCAGCGGAGACAGTCTTGAAAAAGAGATAAGAGATATAATCCGTGAGAACGAAGAGATCAAAAAGGATGTGGAGCAAAACAGAAAAGATATTGAAATCATCTACGGTAAGGTGAAGGGTGCATACCAGAAAATGGGACTGGTAAGGTACAACGCATTTACCCAGATGGGAGGGGCACTAAGTTTTTGCCTGGTACTGCTTGATGAGAAAAATGACGGCTTTGTCATAAATTCGGTTCACAGTACAGACGGTTGTTACACATATTCCAAGGAGATAAGAGACGGTAAATGCAATATCGACTTGGGAGATGAAGAGAAGGAAGCATTGTCTATAGCAATGGGAGTGTAAAAAGTGATCAAAAAGAGGATTGATCTTTTAAAAGGGGACGAAATCCTGGCAAGGGCCATTATGTCGGATGATTATAAAGTTATTCTTCCTGCCGGCGTGACACTCAAAAAGGATTTTGTTGAAAGACTTGAATGTTTTGGTATAAAGGAAGTATACATCAAAGAGGAGAACGTGGACGAAGAAGAAGTGGCCATTCTCAGAGAAGATGTGGAGAATGCGGTAGTTAAAAAGGTTCATGAAATCCTTGAGAAGCATACCTACCAGAACAATGATGATCTTAAGGACATTGGCAAGCAGGTGGAAAATATTATGTCCACCATTCTTGAGAAGGATGAGGTCATTGAAAAAATATATGACGTTAAGGAGCGGAGCAACGATATTTATGAGCACTCCGTTAATATGTGTGCTCTGGCAATCTTAACTGCATTAAAGATGGGGCTTGAAAAAGAATCGGTACACGCCATCGGAGTGGGATGTCTTCTCCACGATATCGGCTTAAGATATATGAACATTGATTGTGACGATAACAGTATCGACAATCTTTCCGGTGCGGAAGTTCAGGAATATATGAAGCATCCCGTTTACGGTTATACATCGGTGAAGGATGAAGACTGGCTTTCAAGTTTGAGTAAGGCGGTTATTCTTTCCCACCACGAGAGATTGGACGGGGGAGGATTTCCTTTAAAGATAAAGGATATTCCCATAGAGAGCCGCATTGTTGCGGTGTGTGATGTTTTTGATGAGATGATCTGCGGAATATTCTGCAGAAGTGTTATGGTTCATGAGGCAATCGAATATCTGAAAACCTTCAGCGGAATCAAGTACGACAGAGAGGTTGTAAATCTGTTTTTGAGTTTTATAGCAGCATATCCTGTGGGAACCAGAGTATTAACCAGTGACGGAGAGGAAGCCGTTGTGGTATATCAGAACAAGGATTTTCCTGACAGACCTGTCATTAAAATAACCAGGGACGCATCGGGTAGGAAAGTAAACGGTGAAATAATAAAGGATCTGGTTAAGAGCCACAGTCTGTTTATAAAAGAAGTATTAGAATAAAATTTAACATATTTTGGAGGCATTGAAATGATCGACATTAAGTTTTTACGTGAGAATCCGGATATTGTAAAGGAGAACATAAAGAAGAAGTTTCAGGATGAGAAACTGAAACTTGTTGATGAGATAATCGATCTGGATCTTAAAAGCAGAAAGGCAAAACAGGAGGCTGACGAATTAAGATCCATGAGAAACAAGATCTCCAAGGAGATCGGAGCTTTGATGGCTCAGGGAAAGAAGGAAGAGGCAGAGCTTAAAAAGAAAGAAGTCAGTGATAATGCAAAGCGTTTAAGTGAGCTTGAGGCAGAGGAGACACAGTATTCCGAAAAAGTTACCGAGCTTATGATGGTAATCCCCAACATCATCGATCCTTCAGTTCCCATCGGTGAAGATGATTCCAAGAATGTGGAGATAGAGAAGTTCGGTGATCCCGTGGTTCCCGATTTTGAGGTTCCCTATCACGCTGACATTCTTGAATCCATTTCAGGTCTTGATAAGGAAGCGGCAGGAAGAACAAGCGGAAACGGTTTCTATTATCTTATGGGTGATGCCGCCAGAATTCATTCCGCAATGATAAGTTATGCCAGAGATTTCATGATTGATAAGGGATTCACTTACTGCATACCTCCCTTTATGATCAGAAGCAGTGTTGTAAACGGTGTTATGAGCTTCGCGGAAATGGAAGCTATGATGTATAAGATTGAGGGCGAGGATCTTTATCTTATCGGAACTTCCGAGCACTCAATGATCGGTAAGTTTAAGGGTGAGATGGTGGAGGAG
>JAILPU010000055.1 GCA_024699395.1 Lachnospiraceae bacterium
CCTTTATGGCCATTCTTGAGGGTGTAATAAGGATTGTTATTTTCTTATTGTATATGTGGCTCATCGGTATGCTGGGAGATATAAAAAGACTTTACGGATATCACGGAGCTGAGCATAAGTGCATCAACTGCCTTGAGAGGGGCAGGGAACTTAATCTTGGAAATGTAAAGAGAAGTTCCAGATTCCATAAGCGCTGCGGAACCAGCTTTGTGTTTGTGGTTCTCCTTATAAGCATTGTTCTCTTTATGTTTATAAGAGTGGACATGGTGGCTCTTAAAGTGCTTTTAAGAATTCTTCTTATGCCTGTGGTAGCCGGAATTTCCTATGAGTTTATCCGCCTTGCGGGCAGGAGCGACAATTTCTTTATAGATATATTGTCAAAACCCGGACTCTGGCTCCAGAGGATTACCACGAGAGAACCGGATGATGAAATGATAGAGGTGGGAATCGCATCTGTGGAGGCGGTTTTCGACTGGAAGAAATTCCTTAAGGACGAATTTGATCTCACTGTCGAGGAAGACGAGGATGGAGTAGCTTCAGAGGATTATGTCGAGGAAGACGAGGATGGAGCAACCTCTGAGGAGTATACGGAAGATGAAACCAAGGAGGATTCTTCCAAACAGTCTAAAGAAAAATAAGAGTGACTTTATATAATGGAAAGTTATAGAGATTGTTACGACAAGGGAAGAGAACGCCTGAAGGCATGTGATGTGCCGGAAGCCGATACGGATGCTGTCCTTTTGTTGGAATATGTAATGGGAACGGACAGAAACACCCTTTATTCTCATCCTGAGATGGAAGTGGATGAAGAAACGGCTAAAGAATATTATTCCCTTATTGAAAAAAGAGGGCAGAGAATACCCCTTCAACACATAACCCATAGTGCACCCTTTATGGGACTTGAATTCAAAGTAACCCCGGATACGCTTATACCGAGACCTGATACGGAAACCCTTACCGAGGAAGCTATGAGGGTGATGATGGACGGCATGAAGATCTTGGATATGTGTACCGGTTCCGGATGCATCCTTATAAGCCTTTTACATTATTCCAACGGCTGTAAAGGTGTGGGTTGCGATATATCAGGGGCTGCACTTAGCGTGGCCAAGGAAAACGCCTTTGCAATTTTGGGAGAAAACTCCGATATTTCCTTCAGGGAGGGGAATATGTTTGAAACCCTTAATGAGGATGAAAAGTTTGACATTATTGTTTCAAATCCCCCCTACATTTTGGGAAAAGATATTGAGGGACTGATGCCGGAGGTTAAGGACCACGATCCTTACAATGCGCTTTTTGGCGGGGATGACGGACTTGATTTTTACAGGATAATAGCAAGGGAGGCTCCGAAGCATCTTTACAGCGACGGAATGCTTCTTGTGGAGATAGGATACAATCAGGGCAGTGATGTAAAGGCTCTTTTTGAAAAAGAAGGGCTTAAGGAAGTGACTGTCATAAAGGATTTCGGAAATAACGACAGGGTTGTGTCCGCAAGATATATAGCAGACAGGAAACAGGTTTGAAAGGATTGTTATGTTTGATAAGTTGGATGATCTTTTAAGAAGATATGAAGAGATACTTAATGAGCTTCATGAGCCCACTGTTACGGAGAACAAGGACCGCTACAGAAAGCTTATGAAGGAACAGAGCGATTTGATGCCTCTTGTGGATGCTTATACCGAATATAAAAAGTGTAAGCAGGACGTGGAGGATTCCCTTGCCATGCTTGATGAAGAGAGCGATGAGGAGATGAAAGAGATGATAAAGGAAACTCTTTCTGATGCCAAAAAGCGTATCGAGGAGTTGGAGGGAGAGCTTAAGGTCCTTCTTTTGCCCAAGGATCCCAACGATGATAAAAACGTTATTGTGGAGATAAGAGCGGGCGCAGGTGGCGATGAGGCGGCGCTTTTTGCAGCTGAGATATACAGGATGTACGTTCATTTTGCCGAGGGAAGACGCTGGAAGGTGGAGACCATCAACGTGGATGAGATCGGTATCGGCGGAATGAAGGAGGTTCAGTTCATGATTTCCGGACAGGGCGCTTATTCCGTAATGAAGTACGAGAGCGGCGTTCACCGTGTTCAGAGAGTTCCCGAGACCGAGAGCGGCGGAAGAATACATACCTCCACCATATCCGTTGCGGTTATGCCCGAGGCGGATGAGGATGTGGATATCGTTATAGAAGACAAAGATATAAGAATCGACGTTATGAGAGCGTCGGGTAACGGCGGTCAGTGTGTCAATACCACCGACTCTGCGGTGAGACTGACCCATTATCCCACGGGAATCGTGGTTTATTCCCAGACCGAGAAGAGTCAGATTCAGAATAAAGCAAAGGCTTTTGCACTGTTAAAATCAAAGCTTTACGATATGGAGCTCCAGAAGCGTCACGATGCCGAGGCAGATCTTAGAAGAAGCCAGGTGGGAACGGGAGACAGATCCGAGAAGATCCGTACCTACAATTTCCCTCAGGGCCGTGTTACCGATCACAGAATCGGACTTACTCTTTACAAGCTCGACAAGATTATGAACGGGGATATCGATGAAATCCTTGATGCCTGCATGGCGGCGGATCAGGCGGCAAAGCTTGCTAAAATGAACGAAGAATAAACTATCAGGTTTTCATAAAAAAAATAATAAAATTTCGATAGTTTGTTTTGTTAAAAACGTCAACTGACATTCTTTTTCAAAAAATGATAAAATGATTAAGACCCTCGGATCGTAACCGGTTAATTGTTTTATCACTTTAGGGCATTATCCCATGGATGTCTGATAAGTGTCATTATTGAGAAAGGATGAGAGCGGTGTTTTTAAAAGGCGAATATGTTGTAAGCGGGAGTAAGGGTGTTTGTGTTGTAGAAGATGTTGCGACGTTAGATATTTCCGGGGTCGATAATCAGAGAGAATATTACGTACTTAAGCCGGTGTATATGTCATCCAGTACGGTGTATGTACCGGTGGATCATGCAGACGAAAGTGTTCGCAAGGTGCTCAGCAAAGAAGAAGCCAGAGAATTTATCGGGGAACTTCCTTCAATACCAATGATTGAAATCGATAATGATAAGGCGCTGGAGCAGGAATACAAGGGGTGTATGAAAAGTAATTGCTGCAGGGAATGGGCCAGGATTATAAAGACCATCTATTCCAGAACAGCCAAAAGGCTGGCAGCGGGGAGAAAAGTTACCACAGTTGATGCAAGGTATTCCAGAATGGCACAGGATAAGCTTTATGGGGAGCTGGCCGTTTCCTTGGGACTTGACAGGGAAATGGTTGAGGAATATATCTGTGGGGTCATAGATTCCCAAGCAGTCAGTGGATGTTAAACCGACAGTAATGAAAAACTGCCGAAAATGCAAAAACTGCCGGAAATGCAAAAATCTGCCGGGAATGCAAAAAACTGTTGACAACGAAATCAATATGTGTTATTTTTACACAGGATTAAGAAAACAAAGCAGAGTTTCCACTCTCACCTTACGGCAATCGGGCTTGTAAGCGTTAATATTTCTTAAGTTAATTCTTGAGGTTTATTAGAGTGGATACAATTCTGTCCACTCTATTTTTTTGGGAGGGTAAAACCATTAGCGACTATTTTATAAATGAACAGATTAGGGACAAAGAGGTACGTTTGATCGGAGCTGACGGAGAACAGCTCGGGATTATGTCCACCAAAGAGGCACAGGCACTCGCGGATGAGGCTGAGTTGGATCTTATTAAGATTGCGCCTACTGCAAAGCCTCCTGTATGTAAGATAGGAGATTACGGCAAGTTTAAATATGAACAGCTTCGCCGTGAAAAGGAAGCCAAAAAGAAACAGAGAACCATCGAGATTAAGGAGATAAGACTGTCTCCCAACATCGATACCAATGACCTTAATACAAAGGTTGCGGCTGCAAGAAAGTTCCTTACAAAGGGTGACAGAGTAAAGATCACCTTGAGATTCCGCGGCCGTGAGATGGCACACATGAACAACAGCAAGCATATCCTTGACGATATCGCCGAGGCTTTGAGTGATGTTGCCACAGTTGAGAAAGCCCCCAAGGTTGAGGGAAGAACACTTACAATGTTTTTAACGGAAAAGCGTTAAGCTTCGGTTAAAATAGATTATTTTTAGGAGGAAATTGTCATGCCCAAAATGAAAACAAGCAGAGCTGCTGCAAAGCGTTTTAAAGCAACAGGTACCGGTAAATTAAAGAGAGCAAAAGCTTATAAGAGCCACATTCTTACCAAGAAGTCAACAAAGAGAAAACGTAATCTCAGAAAAGCTGCAATGACAGATTCAACAAATATCAAAAACATGAAGAAGATTTTACCCTATATATAATTAAGGTAAGGAGGAGATTGAGACATGGCTAGAATTAAAGGCGGCTTAAATGCCAAGAAAAAACATAACAGAGTTCTTAAGCTTGCAAAAGGTTACAGAGGAGCAAGAAGCAAACAGTACAGAGTAGCTAAGCAGTCTGTAATGAGAGCACTTGCAACCGCATATGCAGGAAGAAAGCAGAAGAAGCGTCAGTTCAGAC
>JAILPU010000291.1 GCA_024699395.1 Lachnospiraceae bacterium
CCTCATAAAACTCATTGATAACTTCCTCTTTGACAGAGGGAGTTACGCTTCTGGTATTGGCAATCTCAAGGGTGAGTTCCTCAATCTCCTCCTCTTTAAGATGCTTAAATATGCCGGCTGACCTTTCAGGACCCAAAGTGATGAGAAGTATAGCCGTCTTTTGTAAACCCGAAAGACCGGGATCGTTATTCCTTGGCATAATCTGTCCTTTCGTCAACCCCAATCCGCATTAAGCCAGTTACGCAAAAGCATTGCGGCGGCTTCGGGATTTTCGTCCACAAATTTTTCAACCATTTTTCTGGTTTCCGACTTGGTTTCCACATCAATATCCCCCACCTGGGCATCAACGGTGGACTGAAGAAGCTGTTCAACCGAAAGCGCCTCCGCCTCTTCTTCCTCAACCTTCTCAGGCTTAAAGCTCTTAAGCATTACAAAGGCAAGAAGACCGATGATTATAAGTAGGGTAACAATACTTGCGATTGTGGTCCAATTGATATTACCCTTTTCCTTATCGTAGAAAACAGGGGATTCATAAGCCACGATGGTAATGTTTTCACGGTCAATACCCGCTGCATTTGCCACCATGCTGTAATAATCGTCATCCACGGAAAGCTTAACGTCCTGATCGTTGGCAAGCTTGTATTCCTCCCAGGAGAGGCCGTCCAAAAGTCCCTGAGCTTTAACATTTTCCTCGTAAATATTCTTGTAGGTAACAAGGGCAACTGTGATGGAGGATGTGGCATAATCAATACATCCCGCCACCTTATTCTGGTAAACCACGCTTTCGTTGGGAAGGTACTTGGTGGAATTCTCCGTTGATGAGGAAGAAGAATTGTCGTAATCGTCGTAATAATACGTGGTCTCATCATTGGAATCAGTTCCGGGAACACCGCCGGACTGTCCGTTGGATTCGGACTCATAAAGATCCTGCTGTGCTATCATACCCTCGCTTCTGTCAGCGTTGGCATAGTATTCTTTTATTGTTTTTTCGTATTCGGAATAATCAACATTAAGATTGCTGGATACAGCCACGTCATCGAATTGCTTGGTTCCCAATAAGACAACCTTGACTTTCTTGGCAGTCATGGCTTCGGCCTGTCCCTGAAGTTCCTGCATGGAATTGGCTGAAGATGAGAAGCTGTAATCGTCATTACCCGCAAACAAAAGCTCCGCATCCTGGTCCATAATGGTAACGTTGGATGTGCTTGTGTTAAGGCAGGTAGCAATACTCTTTGCAAGATTTGCTGCATTTGTGGAAGTAAAGGTGCCGTCTATCTCCAGCTGAACCCAGGCTGTAGCCTGTTCTTTTTCGGAAATAAGCGTTCCCTTATCCTGAGGCATATCCAGATTAACGGTAGCCGTTTTGACAGCCGACAAAGCATTTACAATATCATTTGCCAGCTTTTTAGACATAAATTCCTGATACTGGAGCCACTGCATGCTTGATGTGGTAGTCATGCTGCTTCCAAGGTAATCTTTGATAGAATAGTCGTCGGGAACATATCCCGCGGAACCCATGGCCAGATTGGCACTTGAAAGTTGCTCCGATTTAACCTCAATGGTAAGTCCGTCGGAAGACTCCTTGTGAGTGATTCCAGCGCTGTCAAGAATTCCCACCAGCTTTGACGCATCTGCGGAATTATCGCATCTTGTAAGTCTTACAAACTGAGGTCTGCTCAAGACATAAATAATTATAGCCAAGGTGAAAACCACCACAGCTACAATACCTATGATTATAGATTTTTGTTTGGTTGTAAATTTATTCCACCAGGCCTGAATCTTGGACCACAGTTCCTTAAGCCTTTCAACCATTTGTTACGCTCCCAAAAGTCACCACCCGCTGTTGCGGGCATTATTAATATGTCTGCCCAAGGCAAACCAAGATCATATCTGCATCTGCATGATCTCTTTGTAGCTCTCAAGGAGTTTATCCCTGACAGCAACGGTATATTGCAATGCCGTGGAGGCTTTCTGGAGTGCGATCATAAGATCGTGTGTGTTCTGTGTTTCCCCCAAAGCAAATCTTATCTCTTCGTTCTCCGCATCCGACAGATAATTATTGGTAGTTTTCACATTGTCGATTGCCGTATTGAGGATTGTTTCAAAGAGATTGGAGTTGTTTTTAACAAGGCTGTCATCAGCACCTATGGCAGTGGTGTCCCTGACGGTAACGCCCTGTATGGCTCCAATAGAACTCAAATTTGCGATATCCATTATTTACTCCCTCTTATACCCAAATTAGCCGTTATTATTGAGCTGGAGTCCCTGAAGTGCCATGGACTTACTTGCGTTAAACGCCGTGGCATTGGCTTCATAAGCTCTCGAAGCATCTATCATATTGGTCATCTCTGTAACGATGTTCACATTGGGATAAGTTACATATCCGTTTTCATCGGCATCGGGATGTGAAGGGTCGTAAACCATTTTCATATCCGTATCCCTGTCATAGTGAACTCCGCTCACCTTAACGCCGCTTCCGGAATATGCATCCTTCGCCTCTTTAAAAACCTTTGAAAAAAGTCTGTGCCCCTGAGTCTTCTCGGCAAAAGTAACCACCTTTCTCACATACGGGGTACCGTCCTCGGTTCTGGTGGTGTTGGCGTTGGCCACATTCTCGGAAATAATATCCATGCGGTAACGCTGTGCCGTAAGGCCCGATGCACTGATATTAAAAGCAGAAAACATACTCATAAGCCCACCCCCTGCAATTATTTCATAACTGTAGTCAGATTGGTAAATTCCTGTTTGATACTGTTGATAAGCCCCTGATACTTAAGCTGGTTTTCCGCAAGCATCACATTCTCGGTCTCTATATCAACATTGTTCTTATCAAGTCTGTATGAATAATCGGAATGATCCGTGTAAAGAACCGGATTAAGTTCCGAAGTCCTGATATTCTTAACCTTTTGATCCATGGATGTGTATCTGTTGCTGCCCAGAGCCTTTTGAAGTTCGGCTTCGAATGCCACATCCTGTCTCTTGTAGCCGGGAGTGGTGGCATTGGCAATATTGTTGGAAATAGCTTCATTACGCATCCAGCTTGCATCGGCCGCTTTGTTTAACACATTGATGTAATCAAACGCATTAGTACCTATCATCCCTGCTCCTTTCACTTTCGGGTACCATACACCCACTATATTTTATTATAGGATATTTCCCGGAAAACACAATATATATTTTGAAAATATATTAAAAAGTACATCATATTGTGTTTAGAGTTTTATAAAAGACAAAAGGATTTATTGTCATAAACAATAAATACTTTTAAAACAGTTTCCTGTCTCATTCCTTTGAGTAAAATTCTAATAATTTATACAAAAAGGGAATTGATTCAAATTTCAATTAATTGTGACTATTCTGTCTCTTAAGCTCCTCAATCTCGTCGAATACAACATCGTTAAGAACCTTGATATAGGTACCCTTCATACCGCTGGATCTTGATTCTATAACGCCTGCGCTCTCGAACTTACGAAGAGCATTAACGATAACCGATCTTGTAATACCAACTCTGTCGGCAATCTTACTTGCTACAAGGATACCCTCTGTACCGTTGAGCTCGTCGAAGATATGAGTTATAGCTTCCATCTCAGAGAAGGAAAGTGTGCTGATAGCGCTCTTTACAACGGCTACCTTTCTGCTCTCCTCAGCGTTTTCTTCGTTAACGGCTCTGAGCATCTCAAGACCTATAACAGTCATACCGTCCTCGCAGAGAATGATATCATCGATATCGTACTGAGCCTTACATTTGTATATAAAGAGTGTACCAAGTCTCTCTCCCGCGATTTCAATGGGAGTAACGATAGCCTGATACTTGGTGGAATCCGAATGCTCAAATCCCAAAGTTTCAAGATTAACGTTCTCCTTGGTAGACAATACCCCCAATAACCTTTCATTTAAAAGTGGGTCTATAAACCCCCCGATGTTATCGGCCAACAACTCATCAATTGAGTCTATATTATCAAGCTCTCCTACACCGAGAACCTTACCTTTGCGGCTGATCACAAGAACATTGGAAGCAAGGATCTCCCGCATAACTCTACAAATATCGTTAAAAACGACCTTACTGGAATTGTTGTTGTGCAATAACTTACCGATCTTACGTGTCTTGTCTAAAAGTTGAACACTGCTCATAAACACCTCCGATGATTACACAAACTAAACAAACAAAAAGAAAATATTCTACACTTAACGTAATTCTACCATGAAATAAAACTGATTTCAAGTGTTATTATACGTTTTTTTCAGACAATTTTTATGATTTGTTTGCTTTTTCTTGTACGTAGCCACAATCTTCACCGGAACACATCAATTTACTGCCCTTTATCAACATAATATTCCCACATTTCGGACATTTTTCCGTTGAAGGTCTCTGCCAAACCATAAAATCGCAGGTTGGATTATCGATACAGCCATAGTACTTTCTGCCCTTTTTGGTGCTTCTTTCCACAATATCCTTACCGCATTTGGGACATGCCACACCCACCTTAACGTAATAGGGCTTTGTGTTTCTGCACTCCGGGAATCCGGGACAAGCTAAGAACTTACCGAAGGGTCCGTATTTGAACACCATCATTCTGCCGCATTTATCACACTCAACGTCACTGACCTCATCGGCAATCTTAATCTTGGCAACCTCTTCCTCAGCGTTTTTAACCGCTTCGTTAAGATCGGGATAAAAGTTCTCCACAATGGTCTTCCACTTTACGATGCCGTCCTCGACACCATCCAAAAGGTCTTCCATATTTGCTGTGAAATCTGCATCCACGATGGTAGGAAATGCTTCAACCATAAGGTTATTGACCACATTACC
>JAILPU010000057.1 GCA_024699395.1 Lachnospiraceae bacterium
ATCCTCATTTGTATCGCATGTATCATAATATTTGCAGTTATCGCACTGCGTGTAGAGCGTAAGATCTCGGTTCCTCTTATCCAGATCTCGGAATCTGTCGAGAAGCTGAGTACCGGCGATGTTACCGTAGACTGCAAGGCAAAATCACACATCCGCGAAACTGTCAGCCTCATTCAGGCGTTCAAAGACCTCAAGGGTGCTCTTACAACATCCATGCGGTCGGTTAAGAATTCGGCCTTTGTGCTTAACAATGCGATAGTAAGCGTAGACGGCATGACCGGCAATAACGTTGAATCCGTATCCCAGATCAATACCGCCATCAATGAAGTTGCCGAGACCTCACAGGCAGTAGCCGAGAATGCCCAGACCATGGCAGAGAGAGCTGTTGAACTGGGTGAGAACATTGAGAACCTCAATGATAACGTAACAAGGCTTTATGATGCATCGCAGACGATAAAGAATGCAAACAACGAGGCTACCGATTGCATGAAGTCGGTATACGCGGGAGCCAGCGAGTCGGTTGAGGCAATGCAGGATATAGCAAGCAAGATATCCGAGACCAACAATGCTATAGGCGAGATCGAGACTGCTGTTCAGGCTATTGAGTCGATAGCAGTCCAGACCAACCTCCTCTCACTCAACGCTTCGATCGAGGCTGCCCGTGCCGGAGAAGCAGGCCGCGGCTTTGCGGTAGTTGCGGATGAGATAAGGTCCCTTGCCGATTCCTCAGCGGAATCAGCCAAGGAGATCAAGCAGATAATCGAGAACGTTATCATCCTGTCTAATGGCACGGTTGATATGAGCAACAGGGTATTCGAGGTTATCAATAAGGAACAGACGGATATCGAGACGGCTCAGGATAAGTTCAACGTTCTGTCCGATTCGGTTGAGGCATCGATTTCCGAGATCGATACCATCAGGCATATGACCGGTACTCTTGACAGGATCAAGACCGAGCTTACGAATGCTACGACAGATCTCGGTGCAATATCCGAAGAGCTCGGAGCTTCCGCAGAAGAAGTTGCGGCATCCTGCCAGACGGTTACCGATGCATGCTCAGATACCCAGAATTCGACCATAGAGATGCGCAATATCAACGAAGACATGAGCGCAGCGATCGATTTCTTCAAGCTGTCAGAATCAGAAGAATAAAAGTGACACATTTGGTTCTGAACTAAATGTGTCAGTTGGGGATAAGGCGTTATAGGCAAAACCTATAACGCCTTATTATTTTCCTGTATTAGACAAGGGTTTCCTCCTGTATTATGATGAATTCAAGATAAAAACCGGTTTGCAAAAACAAAACTGATAAACTGCTAAATTATAAACGAGGAGGAAAAAACCATGAGTGATTACAGATTTGAGACATTACAGTTACACGTAGGACAGGAAGAGCCGGATCCGGCATCGGATGCAAGGGCGGTTCCCATTTACCAGACAACATCATATGTATTCCGCAACAGCAAGCATGCGGCAGACCGCTTCGGCCTTGCGGATGTCGGAAACGTATACGGCAGGATAACCAATTCGACACAGGGAGTTTTAGAGCAGAGACTGGCAGCACTTGAGGGCGGAAGCTCAGCACTTGCGGTTGCATCAGGTGCAGCAGCCATCACATACACGATCGAAGCACTGGCAACCAAGGGTGATCATATAGTAGCCCAGCAGACAATATACGGCGGCAGCTTCAACCTCCTGTCGCACACTCTTCCGCAGTACGGTATCGATTCGACATTCGTTAACGTACACGACCTTAAGGAGGTTGAAGGAGCTATCAAGGATAACACCAAGGCCATCTATCTTGAGACACTCGGCAATCCCAACAGCGACATCCCGGATATCGATGCGATCGCCAAGATAGCTCACGACCATAAGATCCCGCTGGTTATCGACAACACCTTCGGAACACCGTATCTTATCAAGCCCTTCGAGCATGGTGCAGATATTGTTGTACATTCGGCAACCAAGTTCATCGGCGGCCACGGCACGACTCTTGGCGGCGTGATCGTAGAATCCGGCAAGTTTGACTTTAAGGCAAGCGGCAAGTTCCCGCAGCTTACCGAGCCCAACCCTTCATACCACGGCCTTGCATTCTATGATGCACTGGGTGCGGCAACCTTTACTACATACATAAGGACGATCCTTTTAAGGGATACAGGCGCCGCAATTTCACCCTTCAACGCATTCCTCCTTCTTCAGGGAGTCGAGACTTTAAGTCTCCGTCTTGACAGGCATGTTGAGAATACGTTAAAGGTGGTTGATTTTCTTAAGAATCATCCCAAGGTAACCAAGGTTAACCATCCTTCGCTGGCCGAGCATCCCCAGCATGAGCTCTACAAGAAGTACTTCCCTAACGGTGGCGGTTCGATCTTTACCTTCGATATAAAGGGCGGACGTGAGGAAGCATGGAGGTTCATCGACAACCTGAAGATCTTCTCCCTGCTTGCAAATGTAGCGGATGTAAAGTCACTCGTTATCCATCCCGCATCGACGACGCATTCACAGTTATCGGGCGAGGAACTTGCAGAATCAGGCATCGCAGAGTCAACGATAAGGCTGTCGATCGGTACCGAGCATATCGATGATATAATCGCCGATCTTGAGAAGGGCTTCGCAGCAATCTAAACGCAAAAATTAAGAAAACTTGACAAAATTTAATACTTCTGTTATATTACCCCTTGTGACCTGGTTAATACTTTTAACATTTATGTAATATTTGTGACAAAATATTCAGAAATGAGAAGCATTGCGTACAAACGCTAAGGATCAAGCTTCGGATAGGAGAGGTAATGTTTAAAAGGAAACATGCACTCTTATGCCTTGCCGGAATCACTATTGCAACATGTATGACGGCAGGTTTAAGTGTGAACGCACACGCTGCGGCCACCAAGTCTTCTTTGGTGGGACTTAATGCAGGCGTAGGTGCAATCCTGGAACATGGTTCAACCAACGGGGATGATGTTATCGCTGCGGCAACAAAAGCGGTGGATAGCGTAGGCGCTGTAACGGAAGGTGATGAGGAGGAAATTCTCAACAAATCAACACTCGTTATGGCCAATGTTAAACAGGAGTTAAATGTAAGATCCACTCCCGACAATGACGGAGAGAAGGTCGGCAAGATTTACAAGGATTGTGGAGGAACCATTCTTTTAAGAGAGGATGGTTGGACCAAGATTCAGTCCGGTAATGTTATCGGATGGGCCAATGACAAGTATCTTTTGTTTGATGAAGATGCGAAGGAGTTGGCTAAAGATGTGGGAAATACCATTGCAACGGTTGCGACGGATACTTTGAGAGTAAGAACCACACCGGATGCCAATGGAGATACAATGGTGCTCCTTCCCAAGGGAGACGTTGTAGATGTAGTTGAAGCCGGCGAAGACGGATGGGTGACCATTGACTATGAAGGCGTTGACGGATATGTTTGCAGTGAGTTTGTGGATATATCCTTCCGCATAGACAACGGTGAGACCATCGACGAGATAAAGGCCAGAGAAGCTGCAGAGGCTGCCGCAAAGGCAAAGGCTGCTGCAGAAGCTCAGAAGAAGAGTAATAACGTAAGCTACTCTTCCTATAACACAGATGTGGATACCACAAGACTTTTGGCTGCACTTATTCAGTGCGAGGCCGGTGGCGAGAGCTACGAAGGTCAGGTGGCTGTGGGCGCTGTTGTTATGAACAGAGTGAGAAGTTCAGCATATCCCAACTCGGTTAGCGGTGTTATTTATGCATCAGGCCAGTTTACACCCGCTATGAACGGTAAGGTTGGAAGGCTCTGTGAATCAGGCAAGATCAGTGACAGCTGTATGAGAGCCGCACAGGATGCCCTTAACGGAACATCCAATGTGGGAAGCTGCACACACTTTAAGCGCAATAACGGAAGAGAAGGAACCGTAATCGGTAACCATGTTTTCTATTAAAAATAAGAAAAGTATCCGGGGTACATCCCCGGATATTTTTTTCGGATTTATTCACAAGAATTATTGTAAAATTGATATAAACGCAGTAGTTGGGGTGAACGTTTAAGGCAGGTATCGTGCAAAAAATATTGTTTACCACAACTGCTTTGTATAGTAAGATGGTTACAAACAGTTAAACATCAATAAAAGAAAAGAGGTGTGTGCCATGACAGAGAACGTGATCATTTGGCTGGTGCTGTTGATCGTGTTTATTATCGGTGAGATTCTAAGTCTTGGTCTTACCAGCGTATGGTTTGCGGGAGGCGCTCTGGTAAGCTTGATAGCTGCTTATCTGGGAGTTCCTGTTTTGTGGCAGATAATCATATTTATCGTCGTATCGACAGTGCTTTTGGTCTTCACAAGACCGGTGGCAATGAAGCATTTCAATACCGACAGAGTTAAGACCAATGTGGAAGAGATTGTGGGTAAGAAGGCCATAGTAATCGAACCGGTGGACAATCTTAACGCAACGGGACAAGTTAGAGTTGACCTGGCTGAGTGGAGTGCACGAAGCACAGATGAAAATATTAAATTCAGAGCCGGGGATACGGTAATTGTGGATCGAGTTGAAGGTGTTAAACTAATCGTCAAAGCTGACGATGGTAAATAAAAACAAAAAAAGGAGAAAAGAATATGCCGGTTATTATTGCAATAGGAGTAATCGTTTTAGTACTTGTCGCTTCATCTGTCAGGATCGTGCCTCAGGCTCATGCCTATGTGGTTGAGAGATTTGGAGCCTACCAGGATACATGGTCTGTAGGATTTCACTGGAAACTTCCTCTTTTCGATAAAATTGCGAAGGACGTTCCTCTTAAGGAACTGGTTGCGGATTTCCCGCCTCAGCCCGTTATTACAAAGGATAATGTTACAATGCGTATCGATACCGTTGTATTCTATCAGATAACGGACCCCAAGCTTTACACATACGGTGTTGAAAATCCCATGCTTGCCATTGAGAACCTCAGTGCCACCACTCTTCGTAATATCATAGGTGATCTGGAACTCGACCAGACTCTTACATCAAGAGAGACAATCAATACCAAGATGCGTTCGGCACTTGACGTAGCAACAGACCCTTGGGGTATCAAGGTTACAAGAGTTGAGTTAAAGAACATCATTCCTCCCGCTGAAATCCAGAATGCCATGGAGAAACAGATGAAGGCAGAGCGTGAGAGAAGAGAAGCCGTTACAAGAGCAGAAGGTGAAAAGAGAGCCAACATCCTTGTTGCCGAAGGTGAAAAGGAATCTGCTATTCTTCGTGCGGAGGCTGAAAAAGAATCAGCTATCCTTCGCGCAGAAGCTGAGAAGGAAAAGATGATTCGTGAGGCTGAAGGTCAGGCTGAAGCAATATTAAAGGTTCAGCAGGCTAATGCAGACGGTATCAGAATGCTTAAGGAGGCAGCTCCCGATTCTGCAGTGCTTAAGATAAAGAGTCTTGAAGCTTTTGAAAAGGTTGCTGACGGGCAGGCTAACACAATTCTTCTTCCTTCGGATCTTCAGGGAATAGCTTCTCTTGGATGCGCTATCAAGCAGGGAATGAATGTTGCAGAACGTAAATAAACAAACTTTCTTTTGCCCCGCGGGTTTTCCGCGGGGCTTTTATCATGAGTTCGAGGAGTGGGGTATTGGTAGGCATACGATATCATGAGTTCGAGGAGTGGGTATTGGTAGGCATACGATATCATGAGTTCGAGGAGTGGGGTATTGGTAGGCATACGATATTTAGGCGTACGGCTTTGCCTCATATTGGGATAGGTGTTTTAGTATGTATTTGGACAGATTTCGGTTGATATAAGAGGGTGATTGCAAGTAGTTATAAAAACCACATTAAATAGTTTTTTTTACAATATATATTTACAAGGCGTCATTCAGGTAGTATAATGACAAACAGTGACTGCCCGAAGGGGCGCTTTTGTCGTTATTTATAAGGAGAAAATGATGTTTAAGATAATTACTGATAACGGTTCAGATCTCCCCAAGGAGTTCTTAACAAAGAATGATGTGGGGTGCATGTATTTAAGCACCATACTTGACGGAGAGATTATTAACGGAAAAGATAAGGTTCTTTCGGCACCTGACTTTTACAATATGCTTAAGCAGGGGTTAAAGCCTTCCACTTCACAGATAAATCCCGCAGATGCCAAGGAGTATTTTGAAGCACATATAAATGAGGCGGATGAGTTCCTTTACATAGGTCTTTCATCGGGATTGTCCGGAACGGTTGCCAGTGTCCGCATGGGCGCCGAGGAGATTATGGAAAAGTATCCCGATAAGAAGATAGAGGTTGTGGACAGTTTGACAGCTTCCGTTGGTCAGGGACTTTTGGTATGGTATGCATGCAAGCTGAGGAAAGAAGGAAAGAACTTTGAGGAGACAGTAGCGTGGTGCCGTGATAATGCAAAGCATATTTTGCTTGCCTTTACGGTGGATGATCTCTTCGATCTTTGGAGAGGGGGAAGAGTTTCCAAGAGCAGTGCGGTTATCGGAACTCTTATTTCCGTAAAACCTTTCATTATCGTGGATAATGAGGGTAAGCTTCAGGTGATAAAGAAGATAAGAGGACGTAAGAAGGCCCTGGGATACCTTGTTGATTATATGGAAGAAAAGATGGGATCTTTTGGAGATTGCAACAGGGATATGGTTGCGGTTTGTCACGGTAATGTGAGAGAAGACCTCAATCAGGTTGTGGATATTCTCGGTGACAAGGGTTACAAGAATATCCTGTCAAACAATGCGGGACCCATGATAGGAACCCATACAGGTGCCAGCCTTGTGGTTCTGTCATTTATGGGAGAAAGCAGAGAATAAACAAATTTTAAAGGTTAAGGGAATTTCCCTTAGCCTTTTTTTTAGTGGCGGTTTTCTTAGAGGATTCTTAAGGTTCATGTAGGTTCACATCATGAAAGAAATATGATATTATAAGTTGTTGAGATTTTGTTAAGTGGAGGCACTATGCAGCTTATTAAGGAATTATATAATTACAGGGAAATGATCTTCAGCCTGATAAAAAGGGATCTGAGGGGAAGATACAAGGGCTCTGCTCTCGGGTTTTTATGGACATTTATTAACCCCCTTATGCAGCTTCTTGTATATACCCTTGTGTTTTCCTTTATTATGAGGGCCGATGTTGAAAAATATTATCTTTTCTTATTTGTGGCCCTTATTCCATGGCTTTTCTTTTCAACAGCCATCGCCGGAGGCGCGGGATGTATAAGGAGCCAGCAGAGCCTGGTAAATAAGATATACTTCCCCAGAGAGGTACTTCCCATCGCCCACGTCACCAGTATGTTCATCAATATGCTCCTCTCGGAGATAGTGGTGATAGCCGTAATCCTTATAAGCGGATGGGGATTTAATTTTAAAATAATGATATATCTTCCTATAGTAATGGCGGTGGAATACATTCTTGCACTGGG
>JAILPU010000304.1 GCA_024699395.1 Lachnospiraceae bacterium
GGTAATGTATGTTAGAGAAACAAAACAGAAACCGCATTTTAGTTCCGTGATATTAAAATTTGGAGATGTTCATGAATAAAAGGATAATAAAGGAAATATTAAAGCGTATTGCAAAATACCGCCTGTGCTTCGTCCTCATAATCCTGTCGGGGGCGGTGAGTGTTGCGGCAAGTCTTATTATCCCGGTTTTTACGGGAAATGCCATTGACCATATAATTGCTACGGGAAAAGTTGATTTTGAGGCATTAATGCCAATAATTAAAAAGATACTTATTGCGGCTCTGGCCGCGGGCGCAGCATCCTGGATAATGGGAGGACTTAACAACCGCGTGGCCTTTAATATGGTAAGGGATTTGAGACAGGAGGCGTTTGATAAGCTGTCCCAACTTCCCCTTAGCTATATTGACGAGCACCCGGCCGGGGAGATTATAAACCGCATAATATCCGATGCGGATACCTTCGGTGACGGACTTTTGATGGGCTTTACCCAGCTTTTTACCGGAGTTCTTACCATATGCTGTACCCTGGGATTTATGTTCAGCGTAAACATAGTTATAAGCCTTGTGGTGGTATGCATAACTCCTTTGTCCATACTTGTGGCCAAGAAAATTGCATCCTACACCCATGACTATTTTGAAAAACAATCAAGGGTAAAAGCCGAGCAGATTTCCCTTATAGAAGAATCCATAACAGGACTTAAAGTTGTAAAAGCTCTTGGACACGAAGAGGAAGTGGCCGAGGATTTTGACAAGATCAATAAAGAACTTCAGGGAATATCTCTGAAGGCACTGTTTTTGTCTTCCACCGTTAATCCCTCCACCCGTTTTGTAAACAGCCTTGTATACGGCGGCGTGGGAATAGTGGGAGCTTTGTATGCTGTAAACGGAGGTATAACAGTTGGAGTATTGTCCTGCTTTTTAAGCTATGCATCCCAGTATACCAAGCCTTTTAACGAGATATCCGGAGTCATCACAGAACTTCAGAATGCATTTGTATGCGCCGAAAGACTTTTTGATATAATAAACGAAACACCTGAGCAGGACCTTTCCGCAACGGGAAATGAGATTACCGATTTTGAAGCCGCGGGAAAGATAGACATAGAGCATGCTGCTTTTGGATATTCTCCCGACAACATCCTTATAAAGGATCTTAATCTCAATGTTCAAAAAGGAATGAGAGTTGCCATTGTGGGACCTACGGGCTGCGGAAAGACAACGTTTATCAATCTGCTTATGAGGTTTTACGAGCTTAATAAGGGTGTTATAAAAGTTGATGATATAGATATAAAGGATATTTCGAGAAAAAGCTTAAGATCCAATATAGGCATGGTTTTGCAGGATACATGGATCAAGGCGGGAACCGTGGCTGAAAATATAGCAGTTTCCAAACCCGATGCCACAAGAGAAGAAATCATAGATGCCGCAAAAAGAGCCCATGCTCACAGTTTTATAAAAAGACTGCCTTTGGGGTATGATACTCCTTTGAGCGATGACAGTAATTCTTTGAGTCAGGGGCAGAGACAGCTTCTTTGCATTGCAAGAGTAATGTTAAATGTGCCTCCCATGGTGATACTTGACGAGGCAACCTCCAATATCGATACGAGAACGGAGTTAAAAATACAGCAGGCCTTTAACGAGCTGATGGAGGGCAGGACATCCTTTGTGGTAGCCCACAGACTTTCCACCATAAGAGAATCTGATATAATACTTGTCATGAAGGACGGAGATATAATAGAAACCGGAAACCACGAACAACTGCTTCGCCGCAAGGGCTTCTATTACAAACTTTATATGAGTGCTTACGCATAAGCATTTGTTATTATAATTGTTTGCTTGTGAATAGTTCATAATTCTGAAAAAACGTCTGTTTGAAATCATATTAAATAGAGGTCGGATTAATAAGTGCAGTCCGGAAGATTATCAAATACATAAGTGCAATCAGGCCGGTTATCGGAATATAAAACAATATCGGATATATATAAATCTGATGAATATAGAACTGTGAACAGTTGATATTTGAAATGTAATGATGTGTGTATTTAAGAATATGTCTCATCCAAAACACCATATAGAGAACTTCGTTTATCTGCGTATGGGTGGGATGAGCTTGAAAATGATTTAGACATAAACAAAGGAGTGATTTTTTGGATACGGTTACAATAATACGTTTGGTGATTTTGTTTGTTCTTATTGTGTTGTCTTCGTTTTTTTCATCGTCGGAGACGGCTCTTTCCGTCGCAAACAGGATAAAAATAAGGGCGATTGAAGAGGAGGGCAATAAAAGGGCGCAGATACTTGGAAAAATCTTTGCCCAGAACAATAAAATGCTTTCGGCAATCCTTATATGCAACAATGTGGTCAATCTTTCCGCATCGGCGCTCTGCGCCACCTTTGCCATGAGTATCAGCGTGCCTGTGGGAATTGCTACCGGTATTTTAACCTTTGTTATCCTGCTTTTCGGTGAGATAGTGCCCAAGACAAGAGCCCTTTCAGAGCCCGAGAAACTGGCCCTTAGATGGGCAAGAGTTATATACGGGCTTATGTTGTTACTCACCCCTGTTATCGCTGTGGTGGATGCATTTTCCGGAGCTGTTTTAAGGCTTCTCGGAGTCAATAAAGATGTTAAGGTGGCCATAACGGAAAATGAGCTTAAGACCTATGTGGATGCAAGCCATGAGGACGGTGTTATAGAGACCG
>JAILPU010000182.1 GCA_024699395.1 Lachnospiraceae bacterium
AACCGCTATTTTCATTATCTGTTTCCTCTCGTTTTCATATCGTTATTGTATTTAACCGAAATAACACAGCAAATCATTCTCTGTGTATTCAAGGCAATCTACTCTGATATTATCCATTTAAAAACAGGAACAATTCCGGCACCGGACTCTAAATCCCACAAACCGATATTCCTGATTATGTATATCATAATCGGCATCCATCATGATCATATTCCAATCGGCAATCCATGTCTCTGTCGTCATCCGTCGTAAATCGATTTCGTCAAACAATGTATAATATTGCCGTCTCAATCCTCCGATGCCGGAGAATCCTTTGTTTCAAACCGGTTTCGAAGTAAAAATGCCACCACAAAGGTTCCGGTCAATACCCCCACAGCATCAATGCAGACATCCGTGGCCATGCAGGCTCTCCCGGGCACAAAAATCTGATGCAACTCGTCAGTCACCGCGTACAGCGTACCAATCAAAAAGGTTGCAAGTATTTCTCTTCGCATACCGATGTTGTCCAAGGACTTATCCCTTTCATAATCACAGGCATTTAAGAAAAGGCAACCCCCAAGAATCATAAATTCCGTAAAGTGAGCGCACTTTCTCACCAATAAACCAAGAAATTCCGACTCTGTGCCTGTTATTCTCTTTATAAGCTCTTCAATAAATCCGCTCTCCGCCCCGGACAATTCTTTGTTTAAAGCTGACTGGATAAATATAAATGCCATAACCGTAAAGGTTATAAGCAACCTGATTATCTTTTTTTGTTTTTCTGTCTTCATACACTTTTACTATTATATCCGTCTTATATGGATAAAATCAATGAAATTAAAAGAAAATTAAGAAAAAACGCGGCAATACCCGAAGGTACAGCCGCTCTTATCATTGATAATTAATATTCAAAGCCGATTACAGTTTCAATGCCATTGCATCAGGATCCTGAGCGAACTGAATTGCTTCGCTTCTGGAAATCCTGCCAATCTGGAAGAGACGAAGGATTGCCTCATCCATGGTAATCATACCCATCTTACGGTTGGTCTGCATGATACTGCTCAACTGGTGAGATTTGGACTCACGGATAAGGTTTCTAACCGCATGGTTTGCAAGAAGAACCTCGAAAGCTGCACATCTGCCTCTTCCGTCAGCAGTAGGAATAAGCTGCTGGGAAATAACCGCCTCCAAAACGTTGGCAAACTGGATACGAATCTGTTGCTGCTGATGGGGAGGGAAAACGTCGATTACACGGTCCACGGTACTTGCAGCACCGATGGTATGCAATGTGGAAAGAACCAGGTGACCGGTCTCGGCTGCGGTAATAGCAACCGAAATGGTCTCAAAGTCTCTCATCTCTCCCACGAGGATAACGTCGGGATCTTCTCGAAGGGCAGCTCTTAAAGCGTTTGCATAGCTTCCGGAATCCAGACCGATCTCACGTTGGTTAACGATACTCATCTTGTGCCCGTGGAGATACTCTATAGGGTCCTCCAGGGTAATTATATGAGCATTTCTGTTATTGTTTATCTTATCTATCAATGCCGCCAAAGTGGTAGACTTACCACTACCGGTAGGTCCCGTAACCAGAACCAGTCCACGCTTCCTCTGATACAATTCCATAACGGAAGAAGGAACACCCAACTGCTCGGGTGAAGGAATAGCCGTTCCCACAAGTCTGAATGATAAAGCGATGGAACCTCTCTGTCTGTAGACATTTACACGGAAACGTCCGCACTGAGGGATTGATACAGCCATATCATACTCACCGGCTAACTCAAATTTGTTTCTCTGTGACTCATTCATAATAGAATAAGCAAAAGTCTTGGTATCAGGAGGAAGGAGTCTGTCATACTCCATGGTGACAAGGTCACCGTTCACTCTCATTTTAGGGGGAATGCCGGCGCTGAAATGCACGTCACTGGCTCCCGAATCTTTGGCAGTCCTTAATATTTCATCAATTGTAGGCATAGGATCCCTCCTTGAAAAAGAATAGTCTGTGGTAATTACTAATTATACTATTCTTGCGACAATTCCGCAAGATTCGAGAACAATTTCTTTTTGTTTTTGACTATTGTGAAAATACCGACAATGATTATACCAAAAACACTGATAACCAAACCCAAAAGTCGTCCCCTGTTTGTAAATGTCATCTCAATGTCATACTCACCCTTTTTAAGGTCGAAGGCATAGAACAAATCCCCGAAATACTCAGGTTCTACAGTTTTACCGTTAATCTTTATCCTCCAGCCACCGTCCTTGGCAACAGGGATGACAACACGTTTACTTTCATCAAGTTTCACATGAGTTCTGACTTTTCCATCTTTAATAAAGGTGTCGGATGAATCAAAGTCCTTCATTTGAGCAGCCCACTCATTAAGAGCGTCCATATTAAGCCTGTAAAAATTAACTTTAATAATCTTTGCGGAATCCTCATCCTGATCGTAAATCTTAACCCGGTCTCCCGATTTCATGTCTCCCAGACACAAAACGCATCTGTTTTTAAGGTCTTTAATTTTCTCTTTATCTTTGTTTTGACCGGGTCTTTCAAGGTAAATTTTCGAAGGGGTTTGGGAAATGAATTCCGCATAAAAAGTTCCCGCTTCATCAGCCTCAAAGTTTACAACCTTATCTTTTTGAGTGGCAACGCAGTCAAAAACAGGATCCGTGCCGCAACTCTTAACGAAATCGTTCTGAATAGCCATTGGATTAAGAGAAGAACTCACATCAATATCCGTTTCATAAGGCAAACAATACACCGGACCGAAATTATAAGGATTTTCATACAGGAATACCTCATTTGAGGAATCCTTGTATTTATAAAGGTTGCTCTCCTCTCCTTCTTTTCCGAAAAGATATTTGATATTTAAGAGCCCACTGCATACGGGAGTCATTCCTTCAACACAGTAAAAAACCTTGCTGTGCCTCATTCCGAGACACTTGTAGAAATCAATAAAAGACGAATTCATGGTGGATGAAAAAGAAGATGCCGAAGGATAACCGTAATATGTTCCATCGTTTTTGGTCTTCTTTTTAAGCCCCTCAAATCTTACATTTTCACCGCCGTATTTTTCAACCAATACTCTCCTGTCATCATATTCCTTGGTGTATTCGGTTCTGTCCGTACTATCCAAGCCCGTGACAAACAAATTAAGGGTGCACTCACAGACACATAAAACAATAAACAGTACCGTAACCAAGGTTTTTCTTTTGTTTCGAACAAATCCCCACAGTAAAAATGAGGAAAAAATCACAAACAAAAGGGTAACCCATATATTCCAGCTTTCAAGCCCCTCATGAAGAGAGCACGCCTCCATAAGAATAAGCCCCAAAGCACCAATACACACGCTTATTGCAAACACTTTTTTGGAACATTCCTTAAGATGTTTAAAAGCATCGCAGCACATGGTGATAATCAGAAAGCAGTAAATAAATGAATGCCTCGCAGGAAGGGAATCGGGGTAATTCATTCCGTGCCACAAAAGAGCAAGGGCATCCACGCAGAAACTGAGCATTAAGAAAAGGGATAACCCAAGCATCACAAATTTCTTTCTCAAAGATATTCCCTCTGAAAGAATGAAGTAAGGTACAAGGATAAACACAATGCATCCGCAGAAAATATTGGGGAAATGATTAAGACCTCTCTCGCAACCGACGCATATACAATGGCGTCCCAAGGCTTTTAAGACCGAGAAATAACTCTTGAATCCGTCAGGGATCGTAGGGGTTCCGAATTTACTCCCTCTCATGGCAATCACGCAGGGTATAAGATGGATTGCCGCTATAATTCCGGCCATAAGGGAAGAAATTCCAAACCGAAATACGTGCTTTAAAATGTATTTCCCCTGTCTTTTAATATAAATAAGCCCGAAAAAGTAAAAAACAAGGAAAATGCATATCATAATGGATATGTAATAATCCACATAAACCGAAAGCCCCAGAGTGAGTATATAACCCAATGGCTTTTTCTCATCCACCAGTTTTTCCAAAAAAAGAATGATAAGGGGAAAAAGAAGGAAATTATCCATCCACATAAGGTTGTAATTGTAGGCACAGCAATATCCGCAAAGAGCATATAGTGTGGAAAAAACTACAGCAGAAAAAGACTCTGTTTTCAGACATTTCCGAAAATATATCCATGCGCAAAGCCCTGCAAGTCCCACCTTAAGCACCTGGAGAAAAGCCATATAATCCATTATGTATTTGGGGCTCAAGAAAATTGCCGCAAAATTCAAGGGGCAGGAAAGATAATAAACAAAGAGCTGATAAAAATCAGTTCCCCCGCCCAGATTAAAAGAATAACCCAGTCCCGATCCGCATTTAAGTTTTCTTGCAAACTCTGCGAAGAAAGGAACATACTGGTGCCACATATCCCCCACCGCGGACTGCTCATTTCCAAATGGGAAAATGCCGTAGGCAATAAAGGTGGACAACATTATTAAAAACGGTATTCCAAAAGACAGCAAAGCAGGAAAAAACACATCTTTCCTGCTTGCTATAAAATGCTTTTTATTCAAGAATAAAATCCTCCGGTTTCAAAACGGATAATTCACTGTTCTCATCAGAAGCAATACGCTTTGACTGATTAAGGATTGCAGCTTCCACAAGATTTCTGGCCATTCTGCCGTTACCGGCTTCCTCGGCCATCTCAGCCTGCATTTTTGCGTAGTAAGGAAGAAGCTTGTCCTTACATCCCTCTTCCATGGTATAACCCTTTCCTTTAACCAGAATACCCGTGATCTCGTAAAGCTCCTCGGCAGTGTAATCCGGGAAATTGATTATATTGGGAAAACGGCTCTTCAAACCGGAATTGGCGGTAAGGAACTCTTCCATTTCATTGGAATAACCTGCAAGAATCACCACCAGGTCGTCCCTGTTATCTTCAATCCCCTTAACAAGGGTATCTATAGCCTCAAGGCCGAAGGTGTCATCTTTTCCTCTGTACAGGCTGTATGCCTCATCAATAAACAAAACACCACCTATGGCCGATGTAATGACCTGCTTGGTTAACGGCGCCGTATGACCCACAAATTTACCCACGAGATCGGCTCTTGAAACCTCCACCAGTTGTCCGCCGCTTAAAACACCTATAGCCTTTAAATACTTGCTGACTATTCTGGCAATGGTGGTCTTACCTGTACCGGGGCTTCCGGTAAAGATCATATGCTTATTGACTTCCGAAGCTTTAAGACCTTCTTTTCTTCTTCTGAGCTGAACACCGTAGTAATCCTCAAGAGAGTAAATATACTTCTTAACCTCAGAAAGGCCCACAATGCCATCAAGTTCCTTCTTAAGAAGCTCTATCTCACCTTTATAACCCACATTCGCCAAACCGGGAAGTTCGCATCCCACGCCGTCGATTGTTGAAACAATTCCGCCCTCTTTAATCTCCAATTCCACCTTGGCGTTATCGCCGTAATGACCTTCAAGACGAAGAGCCGCCAAAGCTTTGTATATATCATCATAGTAATCCAGCATGGATTTCAAGCCGTTCATCTTATCGCATCTGGTCACCATATAAGCGGTAAAATCATTGGAAAGCTTCACCGAAAAGCTAAGTTTATCAGCAGATTTTTCAATCAGCTCCTTAGCCTCACAGCCTGAAATCTTTTTCAAAGCATCCTCAGAAAGCTCTTTGGTCTCACAGATATCCCCCAGAGCATTAACAAAACTTGCGCCAAAGCTTCCTGCCAGTTCATCCACCGACTTGTCGCTGATAAAAACAAGATATTTATTTTCCGCAGAAAGGGCGCCCACCGATTTTTCCGCAAGGGCATTTTCAGCGCTTATAAGCTGACCCTTCTGCATTACAAATCTTTTTGAAAGTAAGAAGCTTCCCTTGGTAACAAGGTCTGATAACTGAGTCAAAAAAGAGGGATGGCACTCCTCAAAATTTTCAAAAAGAATAATTCTGGAATCTGAATAAAGTGCGGAATAAACGTCCTGTAAAAACAGTTTCTCCGCATCCGCCGATGAATAAATACTTAAATCCACCGTATGCATATCAGGGGTACCGGTAAGCTTTTTATCATATAATTCCTTTGTAACAGCTTTTAACGTCATGTGACGGCCGGTAAATTTGCGACCTGTGACATAAATACAGTTTAAAGCTCTGTTACCCTCAGCCTCCATAACAGCAGGTCTTTTAAAGGCAATTACCAAATCCTTTATAAACTCATCCTGACCGTATATGTCAGCCTTAATCTTTTCCTCAATCCCCTTAAAAGAATCCAAGGAAATCCTGTCATCGGTCTTCAAAGCATTCTGTCCCATAAAAACAGCGGCGTGATTGCTCTTTTTAACCGAATCCGATGTCTTAACGCTCTCCACAAAGGAATCGGCCGCAGAAGATTTCTTATTTTCTGCCAAACTGCCTGTAAGAAAATCACTCTGCAATTCCGCGTTAAAGCTGTTTAAAGCTTCCACAAAATCATTGTCGATTTTCCGGGGTGCAGGGGGTTTTTTGTCCGAGATTTCCGCCAGATTTTCCATAAGGGTACCCCCCTTACTTTTCATACGTTTTCTGGCTTTTTCAATCTCCTCTTCCGTATAATAACTGCCCTGTTTTGTATTGGAAAAAATATCATCAAGTCTGTCAAAAGTATCGTCCATCTTGTCTCCCGATTGAAACTTTCATTCTACTTTATTTCCTATTTAATAAAAATATTAAAGCCCATGAGACTAACCGTAAGCATAATCACACCTGCAAGGAGTACCCCAAGCATTGCCGCAAGAATAGTAGGTTTAAATTCCATATCAAGAATACTTGCAGCCAAAGTGCCTGTCCACGCCCCCGTACCGGGAAGAGGAATGCCCACAAAGAGTAACAATGCAAGGAACAAACCCTTACCTGCCTTAGCCTTCAGCTTGTCTCCGCCTTTTTTACCCTTTTCAAGACAAAATGTAAAGAACTTACCAATGAACTTTTTATCCTTACCCCACTCCAAAACTTTTCTGGCAAAGAGATAAATAATAGGTACCGGCAACATGTTGCCGATAATGCATACAACAAAAGAAGGAACCACCGGCAACCCATAGCGCATGATAGCAATGGGAATCGCACCTCTAAGCTCAATAATAGGGACCATGGATACAAGAAATACAATTAAATAACTTATGTTCATTTTTTCTCTCCGTTTTTATTCAATCTTTTCTGATAATACCATAAACCCTTGATCATTTCTACTGTTTTCGCACTAAGACCGGCGTATTTAGCCCCTGAAAATTATGACTGAACAGCAAGCCTATGTGATGAACGATTTGCGCTGCCAACACCATAATCAGTGCACTCCCATCTCCGTAATCAGCGCACTCCGGCACCACAAGCAGCGCACTCCGGCTCCACAAGAAACGCACTCCCGGCACAACAAGCAGTTTATTTACATATAATAGTATTTGATATATTAGCATGATAAAAAATCGCCAATTCTGCTCGGTAACAACGGTACGATTTCAACAAATTCGGGTTAAGGAATTTGTCCATAAATACTTTGCAATAAGCAATTGCGTGGTATAACATATAGGGGTGACTGCGAAATCCGTCGATGTCATTTTGTCAAAGAGATGCAACCAAAGTATAGCACCTCATATCACCGTGCCCATATATCGCGGCACGCTGTGGCAAAAATCCATGTATCACGGCACGCTGTGGCAAAAATCCATGTACCACGGCACGATGTGGCAAAAATCCGTGTATCACGGCACGATGTGGCAAAAATCCGTGTATCACGACACGCTGTGGCAAAAATCCGTGTATCACAGGCACAATACCAAATCCCATGACAATGTGCCCAAATACTGCAAGAATAACACAATCGCCAAAAAGTCCGGAAGGAAATCATATGAAAATCGAACACATAGAAGATTTAAACAGAGAAGAATTGCAAATATTCACAACCGTCTCGGAAGTAAACCTGTTAATGTATAATGAACCCGCTCCGGGTATATTTATAGCCGAGAGCCCCTACGTAATAATGCGCGCAATAGAGGCAGGTTATATTCCCTTCTCAATGCTTGTGGAAGAAAAAAGATATGAAAAAGACGTACCCGAAATACTGAAGTTATTGCAGACAAAATACGGAGAAAACATAACCGACGACCTTACAATTTATACAGCAAACGAAGACATTCTCAAAAATCTAACCGGATATGCCCTTGTGCGTGGATTGTGGGCCGCATTCAAAAGAAAGAAACCGGAAAGTTTCTCAGAATTCTGTAAGGGAAAACATCGCCTTGCAGTTCTGTTTGATATAGTCAATCCCACAAATGTAGGCGCCATAATCAGATCCGCCGCAGCCCTTGGCATAGACGGAGTGATACTTACACACGACTCCGTAAATCCCCTGTACAGAAGAGCTTCCAGAGTCAGCATGGGATGCGTATTCCAAATCCCCTGGATAATGGCAACCAAAACCGAAAGCCAAGGCATAAATCTAATAAAATCCCTGGAAAACGAAGGCTTTGAAACAGCCGCAATGGCGTTAAGGCTCGATACCGTAAGTGTCCGTGACGAAAAGGTCAAAAACGCCGAAAAACTCGCCATCGTCCTTGGAACCGAAGGCTTCGGTCTCCCCAAGGAAATAATCGAATCCTGCACCTATTCCATCAAAATCCCCATGTATCACGGAGTAGACTCCCTAAATGTAGCTGCCGCCAGCGCCATAAGCTTCTGGGAGCTTGCCAAACCACTATAAATCAAAGCATATGGTTTTTAAACGCTTTCATCATATCATTGGTAAGGCTTATGTCGTTGGGTTGAAGCTCAATATCATCGGCAGTGACCCAGCAAGCGGACTTTAGTTCACCTTCATCCATGGTGATGGTATCGTCCCCGCACACGTCACAGAAAAAACCGCACAGAAGGTCACCGGCAATCCCCCAGGGCTGAGATTTATAGTAAGTGATATTCTCCACCTTTAAGCCCACTTCTTCCATAACCTCTCTTCTGACGGTATCCTCCAAAGTCTCACCGATTTCTGAAAAGCCGGCAACCAGAGCACTGTGCGCGTACCCGGAACGGTACTTAGTAATCAAAAGCTTATCCTTGTTTTTAATACCCACGATTACAGCCGGATTGATTCTGGGATAAATCTTCTTATTGCACTTTTCGCACAACATAGCTCTCTCATCTTTATCAAACACAGTCATCTCACCGCATTTGCCGCAATAAACCGAAGACCCGTACCACTCCATCAAATGAAAGGCAGTAAATGCCGCAAACAGCTCCTTATTGGAAGCAGTATCAAGCTTTCTTAACTCCTTCATGGGCATAAATTCAAAGTCGTCAATTTCAACGTCTGACTGGAAATTAAGGAAATAATCGTCCCCATCCATATTAAACAGAAAAATCCCATAACTTCCCACGTCTTCGAAAGTAGGAAAACCAATCTTAACCCCATCATAGGAAACAAGGAGCTCCCCCTCATTAAAAATCATAATAAACGACGAAGGATCCGGCTCCTTATTGCCAAACTCAATATTCAAAAACGATGGATTAATATCCTGAAGCATGTCAAAACCCTCCCATTTTTTAATTTACAAATTGATGTAATATGTACCGCATCTACACAGTATGTCAGCGATTCCAAGCCGGCGTCGGAGGCGATATATTTGCTCTCGGGCACGCTTTCGCTCCTTGTTTCCGTAGCGGACGCTAAGCTCGTCCTGCGCTATCGCTTGTACTCGCTAAGCGCCGACGGAATACAAAGGCCCTCGTGCAAACACACCGCCTCCTCCGCCGACTTAGCCTTGCACCGACCCTGCACTTTGCGGGCGCCGAGGCACCGACACCTCTTCACAGGAAGTCTGCAAGCACGTAGTTGGACAAGTCCAACCCCTTGGGAGAAAAGAAGAGTCTGTCCCCCTCCCGTACAAGGAGTCCCTCCGCAATATGCTTGTCAATCACATCTCCAAACACATCCGAAAGCTTCCTTCCAAAAAGCGCCTGAAAATCAGTAATGCTCACACCCTTAGTCATGCGAAGCCCAAGAATCATAAAATCCGTCATGCGATCCTCAAGAGAAAGGATCTGAACCTCACGTAAAATCGAATCCGGATCGGTCAAAACGCCATGACAATACTCCTCCAAAACAGAGGAGTTCTTGAATCTGGTACCCTTAAAGAAGGAAGACGCTCCCAAGCCAAGCCCAAGATACTCCTTCAGAGTCCAATAACCGCAATTATGCCTGCATTCAAACCCTGCCTTGGCATAATTAGAAATCTCATACCTGGAAAAACCAAACTTCCCAAGAACCCTTTGAGTCAACTCATACATAAGTCTGTCGGTATCTTCGTCAGGCACATCAAGATTCCCCTTAAGAAACGCCTCATAAAAGGGAGTCCCCTCTTCAACAATCAGACTGTAAGCCGAAATATGTTTAAGCTCCTTAGAAAGCCCGGTAACATAATTTAAAGTCTTCTCGAAAGAAGAAAGAGTCTGAGTCGGAATGGCACTCATAATGTCAACATTTATGTTATCGAAGCCCACCTTCACAGCAGCCTCGAAAGTAGCCTCAAAATCCATAAGATTGTGAATTCTGCCCAAAGCTCTAAGTTCACTGTCAACAGCGGACTGTAATCCGATACTAAGTCTGTTGATACCGGACTCCCTGTAGATATCCAACACCCTCTCACTGCCGCTTTTGGGGTTAACCTAAATGGAAATTTCACAATCAGGGGAAAGCAAAAAAGAATCCCTGACCAACCTTAAAAGCGCCTTAATGAAAGAAGGATCGATAAAAGAAGGGGTACCGCCCCCAATAAAAACAGATGTCACAATGCGATTGGCGCATTGTGACCCTCTGAACGTAATCTCTTTAAAAAGAGAATCCATGTATCGATTAATAATACCCTCGCCCGGGGCAAAGGACAAAAAATCACAGTAAAGGCACTTTCTTTGACAAAAAGGAATATGAAAATAAAGTTCAAGCTCATTATTCATAAATGTACTCAATTCTTGTCGTCAAGTTTAAGAACGCTCATAAACGCCTTCTGTGGAATCTCCACATTACCCACCTGGCGCATTCTCTTCTTACCTTCCTTTTGCTTCTCCAAAAGCTTCTTCTTACGGGTGATATCACCACCGTAACACTTGGCAAGGACATCCTTACGCATAGCTTTAACGGTCTCTCTGGCAATGACTTTGCCACCCACAGCAGCCTGAATGGGAATCTCGAAAAGGTGTCTGGGAATCTCATCCTTAAGCTTCTCGCACATCTTCCTGCCTCTCTCATAGGCGCTGTCCGCATGAACGATAAAGGAAAGAGCATCCACCTCCTCCTTGTTGATAAGGATGTCAAGCTTAACAAGCTTGGAAGGTTCATAACCTTTAATATCATAGTCGAAGGAAGCATAACCCCTGGACCTACTCTTTAACGCATCAAAGAAGTCATAGATGATTTCATTTAAGGGAAGCTCATATTTAAGAAGAGCTCTTGTCTTCTCAATATATTCCATACCCAGATATCTTCCTCTTCTCTCCTGGCAAAGTTCCATAATGGGGCCCACAAAATCAGTGGTAACCATAATCTCCGCAGTAACAATGGGCTCCTCCATATGCTCTATAACCGAAGGATCCGGAAGATTAGAAGGATTGGTAAGCTCAATTACCTCACCGTCAGTCTTATAAACCTTGTAAACAACGCCGGGAGCAGTTGTCACAAGATCCAAGTTGTATTCTCTCTCAAGTCTCTCCTGAATAATCTCAAGGTGCAAGAGACCCAGAAAACCGCATCTGAAACCGAAGCCCAAAGCAATAGAAGTCTCAGGTTCATAATTAAGAGAGGCATCATTAAGCTGCAGTTTTTCAAGGGCATCTCTAAGGTCCGGATATTTGGCACCGTCAGCGGGATAGAGGCCGCAGTAAACCATGGAGAGCACCTTCTTGTATCCGGGCAAAGCATCCTTACAGGGATTAAAGGAATCCGTAACGGTATCACCCACACGGGTATCTTTGACATTTTTAATACTGGCGGTAATATAACCCACCATACCGGCAGTAAGTTCCTGACAGGGAATAAACTGACCGG
>JAILPU010000307.1 GCA_024699395.1 Lachnospiraceae bacterium
GATGTATAAACACCGGTAACCTTTACATTCTGGGCAATGGTCACACAAAGAAAGTTTCCGGTAGCGCCCTTTGTAGCCTCTTCACTGCCAAAGATTAAGGAAAAATCCTCTGAATTCAAACCTGAGGAAGTATTTATTAGCTTTTGACTTGTGTTTGTATTGGCTACATCCTCTAAAGACTCACCCTGATTAGGTTCTTCGCCCTCTGCAACTACACCCTCTTCGGGGTTAGCTGCAACAACAAGGGTATGGCTTAAATCATTTTCCGTTAAGAGTCTGCCTTCGGAACCCTCTTCCGATCCCATAAGAGATTCATTCTTTGTTTTATCAACGATAACCTTAATATCAATAAGGTCTCCCGCTCTTACAGTACCTGCAACGCCCATACCTATCTTGGAAACGTCAATGGAAAGCTCAACCGGGTCCTCCACATCTCCGTATATATCCTGTTCCGTAATAGAATTTGGATTGATGATCTCGTTTGCAAGTATCTTTCTTGCCGTAACCTTGCCGATCATAGCATATCCGTCTGTGTATGAACCTGAAGGAATGGTTGAAAGATCTCTCTTTTCAATCTTGAAATATGTTTCAATATTGGATTCATCAAGAACAAAACCCTGAGGTATGTCGATTGCGGCAACCACAACCTCTTTAACCTCTACATCCTTTACAAGCTTGTTCTGAATGGCACAAAGAAGAATAAATACAATAAGCGCTGCAACCAACGCAATACCACCTACAAGAATCTTGTTGTCCCCTCTGTCGGTAGCTTTCATCTTCTCCCCGAATTTCATAATAAAAAACCCTCCTGAATAAAAATGTTTATATATTTATATGTAAATATGAAAATATTATTTTCTTATTTTCGCATTTGATTGTCATAAATCAGTAATATCTACCACTCTCGAATATTCCACAGTTTTTCCGGTATCCGAGTCATTCAATGTGGTATTAATAATCTCAGAAGTTTCGGAAATAACCATATCAAACCGTAACTTACAAGCTATGGAAGTTTCATTCAGTTTTATATTGGCTTTATCCTTTGTTGAATAATAGGATGGGTACGAGTCAACCGGAAAAGGAGAAACCTCCCAGTTAGACGTGCCACGCTTTGTATATCTAACAAACCTGAAATGTGTTCTGTTGCCCAAAGCGTCCAAGTCGTAGTATTTATTGAAAACCACAAACTCATCTATATCCACTTTTCCTCTGATACCGCTTATCGTTGAATCCATAAGCCCTGACAGCATAAGATTCTTTTTTAAGTTAGACTCAAACTGGTTATAAGCATTTTTTAAATACTCATCACCATTAACATCCAAAATCTCTGCCGAATCGGTAAGGGTCGAAGAGGCATCCACGGGTACTGAAAAACCCAACAGATCGTCAACCACAGAATCAAATCTTGTTTCAGATACTTTTCTGAATATCACCGATGATGTAGATCTTTGGTATTCTGCCGAGTTGTACGTAGCAGCTGAAACCAAAGCTTCCGTAACCGAATCATCAACGGCATCTGCCGTTACCTCTATCCTCTTGGAGTCATACATAAACCTGAAAACAAGTAAGATTATCATAATAAAGAAGATAACGACCAGATACATGTGAACACCGCCGTCCACTTTCTTATCTATAAGCCTTTTAATAAAGAGCCGTTCCTGTTTTTTCATAGTCAACTAAAATTGAATCCTCATGTTTTACAAATCTACCATTTCTAAACCAGATACGTTCAAGCTTTAACGTGCCGTTAATATGCAAAGTAACGGTATTTCCGTATCCTACCGGAGCCAAGCTTGTCCCCGAAATATTAACGCCATACAGATCTGCATCCCTCAAATCATTCATAAGGCTTGATTTGTCAGATGATGTAAGGCAGCCGTTAACTTCCATCTTAAGGAGATATTGGCGTGCTATCCTCTCTATCTTGTTCTGCTTCATGATCCATCCGTAGGATATAAGGATAGAAGCAAATACCACCAACAGAATCACAAGCCCGATAAGCGTAGCTATATACGCACTGCTTCCTTTTACTTTTTTATTCTTTAATATTAAAGTCAAATACATACGCCAATATCTCCCGGAAGTATTACTGATTAAAACATGCCCGAAATCTTAGTCTTAACAGTACTGATAAGTGATGTAACAAGAGTAGAAATCTGATCCTTGAAGATAAGACCCACAACAACGGCTACAACGATAAGCACAAGTGCAACCACCAATCCGTCAACACCGGCTACCTTCTTGTTAAGAAAATTCCTTACCTTTGTTACTGCAACACTGTTTGAAAGCATTTTGATCATTTTAAATACTCCTCCTTAAAAAATTAATTAACATTGTATCTAAACCCCTATAAGGATTTATTCTAATTAAAGATCTTTCCAACACCTGAACTCATGGTCGCAAAAGTTATGTAAAGAACAAAAACTATGATCCCTAAAAACATCAGGGTTTCAAATAAAGAACCTATATTTTCAACCCGCTGTTGTTCCTTTATAGCTATTGCACTGTTGATACTTGAGATGGATTTATTAAGCGAATCAAAAAACTGTGCTTCCTGGCCTACCTTTTCAAGCTGTTCTATGCATTTAGCAAACATATTTATATGCTGGTTATCAAATTTGCACCTGAAATTGTCTATAGCTGAAAACGGGTTTGAGTTTTCAAGCTCTATGGATAATTCCAGTAAAGCCTTTTTAAGCCTTTCGTTCTTCGCTATACGGAAACATTCATAAATGATGTCCGTTATGAACACACCGTTTTTAATCTGAAGGGCAAGGATTGAATTGATAGCACCTATGTCTTCAAGCATGTCATCGTTATCCGCCTTGTTTTCCCTTGAAAAGTTCAAAGGTACGGCCAGATACATGATAAACGCAAATAAAACTGCGATAAGCGGGCTTATCAACAACCCGACAAAGGCTGCCAAAAAACAAAGCGCTATTCGAAACATCGCATACGCAAAAGGGGTAAACTCGTACTTTTCAGTACTCATTCTGTAGGTAATACCCGTTTTTTTCATGTTTTCTTTCATCTGAAGGTACGCATAGTTTTTGTTCTGGTCTCTCTTAACCCTTTTTAAGTAGCTGCTTTCCGCTTTCTGGTACTGTTTTAGAAGTATTGCCCTAAAATCCGCACTTAAGAACTTAAAAGCCAGATAGCCGATTGCAAGGGATATAAGAATCGCAAATGCGTAAACGGCATATTTAAACAGTTGTAAACTCATTTCAAACCTCCAACAAGCAGATAGATCGCATTGGAACCAAATACAAGAAGCTCAATAAACAAAACTATGATCCCGGCTGTCGAGTGTGCCATCATACCAAGTACTTCCCTAAAAGGCATTCCGGTCATTGATACGGAAAAATACATTGCCGCCATACCAACACATAACATAATGAGGATCTCTGTCTTAGCCTTTTGCCTTATGGCCCTTTGAACGATAAGAGCATCAAGCTTCTGGTCCAGCTGTTCAGAGTAATCATCGGAAATCTTTTTATAATTTGCGTCTGTCTTGCTACAGATCTCAATATTCCTTATAAACTGCACAAACAAAGGGTGTTCTATTTCCCTTGTAAGTCTCCAGAAGTATGCACCCGGGTCACCGGATATCCTTGTGGTATTTACCGCTCTTAATATTGCATCCCTTATGGGGTTTTGTACCTGCGGAGCACATAATTCCAAAACGGTACAAAGGTCTGTTGATAAAACAGCATTACTGGATACCAGATTCACAAAGAACTTTATCTGGTTCTCCGTTGCCCGGTAATTCTTGGCTGCCTTAACCGACATTACAAGGAATGGGATAAAGACAAAAGTAACGCCTATAAAAAAACCAAGTAAGAAGGAATCCAGTATAAACAGCCCGAATGCAAGACAAATGAGGAATAAAAGGATGTTTCCTATAATGTAGTTACTGGCATTTATCCTGTCGTTATGTACGGATGTTTCCGAATAGACAAGTACGTTATCCACCTTTTCAAATATCCTGGAAGAAAGCTTTTTCTTTCCTCCACCGCTCGTTGAACCGTACTTTTTTCTTAATGCCTCAATGTCCTTTATCTTAACGTCGTTACGCCACCTAATATCCGACATGATCTTTTGAAGGTTTTCTCTTGCCTTCTCCATTAAGACTACAGATCTCATGAGCTCATATACACCTATGAACAAAAGGATAAATACCAAGATTAACAGAATGTAGAAATAAACATGATTCAAAGACTTACACCTCTCACTTAAAATTCATACAGATCATAGATCACGTCTTTTTTGTCCCCGTCGTAACCTATAATCTTGGCTATCTGCCTTACTCCATAATCCTTAAGAAATACAACATAATTTATATGCTGTGCTATCATCTTAAGTAACTCCTCGTACGAGTAATCTCCCGCTATCTTACTCAGATCCGCGATGCGCCCCACCGCATCGAATACTGAATCCGCATGTGTTGTGGTAAATACCTGTGCCCCTTCATTGGCAGCCGATACAAACTGTCTGGCTTCCGCACCCTTTATTTCACCGATTACAAATAATTCTGCGTTTTTAACAAGACCGCTCCTTGATATTGACTCAAGGTCATACTCGATTGCCGAATCAGAATTGGCTATCTGCTTTGAGTGGTTAAACTCAATGTTTTTAAGCTTTTCAGAAAACAACTCATCCGATTCCTGAATGACCTCACCACAGATTCCTTCGGGAAGCCATTCAAGGATCCTGTTTAACAGAATGGTCTTACCTGATCCTGACGGGCCGCAGATAATGATGGATTTTTGCTTGTTAACTACCGCCCGTAAAAACTTAAGCTGTACATCCGTTATATAGCCCTCGGATATAAGAGATTCTTCACTCTTTTTGGTCTTATCAACCTTTCTGATATGCGCCGTGGCATTTGAATAAGCATTTAGCATTCCGTGGGTTATCATGAACCTTAAGATAGCCTTCTTACATGTAAACCTGTCCGTAAAATAAGACATTGCATTTGATACATGTACCGATTGCTTGTTCCTCATGCAGGCATTCTTTATAAAGTCCTCATACTCGCTTTCGGCATTGAATGATATATTTGTCCTGTACCAGTGACCCTTATACTGGACATTCACGGTGTCTTTGTTTAAAAGCCGTATATCACTGACTCCATCCGTATTTATTACCCTGTCAAGGACCGAGTAGCTTACAATAGATTTAATAAAGATATCCGTTACGGTCTTAACAGCCTCAATCTCCGTAAGGCCATACCTCTTTAAACGGCTTTCTATCCTCTCCCTGAAATCAGATTCGGATATCTCCATCATTCTGAATTCCTGTAAAAGCTTTATTCCCGGAGCGGTTCTGAAAAAGGATTTTAAGTTTTCGAGATATTCCTTTGTCCATTCGGGATCCAGCTTAAATGTCATAACAGGCATCCGCCCCGACTCTTCATCGATTGCTTCATCCTCCGATGACTGATTCTTACTTACCATAAATGACTGAAGGACCTCATCATCCTCATCGTCCATACCCGAAAGATGCTTTTTTACATCACAGCCGCAGATCCTTGTTATCTTTATGCCGTTATAATCCCTTGTTTTTGGCTTTGTTTCCTTTACTTGTGTCTTTTCTTCCTCAGACTTTATAATCTCAGTTCTGGTATTGGTATTAAGACCGTAATATAGTTTTGCTTTCGAATATGTCCTTGGATTGTTAACAAGTTTTCTAACAAAAGGTGGATTAAAATCCTTTAAAAAAACCACATTGAAAATGCCACTGGATAGAAGTGCTTCCATCTCAACACTTGCATAAAACTCTTCAGGAACAACCACAATCCATGTGGCCTCATTTTCTTTGTACAGCTTGGAATACTCTGTACTCAGTCCAAGGGTTTCTATAGAAACAACAAGCTCTGTATTCCTTTTACCCTTTAGTTTTTCAAACTCCTCTAAGGAGTTTGCCACGCTTATATTCACAACCCTGTTTACAAGCGCGTTCTTAATCACGTTTTTAATAAGTTCTATGGTTTTTTCATTTGTGTTTGTTGCCAAACCTAAAAGAACATTCAATTTAATATCCCTTCTTCCTACAACAAAGTCTGAATTACCGTACATGATTTACCGCTTATTTCATCGGTTATCTCCATGTCCGGCGTTTCCATGAGATATCCCACGTTATCTAACTTCCCGGTAATGTATCCCTTTATACATTTGGTGGCAGCTTTGTACCTTCCGTTCTCTACTCTTCCCTTGGATGCCGTGTTTACAAGAAGCGTATAAAGATGTCTGTCCAGGTCATCCTCAGAAACATCAGAGTCAGCATAAAGGATCAGCATGTTTTCGTTTATGGTTCCCTTCACAATTCCTCTAAAAGTATCAAGGGTGCTAATCCCTGTTGAAACCAACTCCCCACCTATTTCGTTTTTTGTAATATTAGATGCCCCGGTATCAGGTTCGGACTTAAGGACTTTACTCTCTTCTTTTTCAGGTTCTTCGTTTTTTTCTTCACTCTTTGTAAAAGACCTTCCAAAGATATCAAAGCTTAAAGAAAAATCCTGTTTCTTTTCAGGTTCTTTTTCAGCTTCCTCCTCAGATTTTTCTTCTAAATCCCTGAAAATCTCTTCATCAAATATTTCTTCAAGGCTTTCTGTCTTTTCTGTAACAGCTTTGTCTTCATTCATAAAACTCTCTAAATCTACTTCCTTATTCGTTTTAGGATTGATAAAGACAAAGCTGTTACAGAAAAGACAGAAAGCCTTGAAGAAATATTTGATGAAGAGATTTTCAGGGATTTAGAAGAAAAATCTGAGGAGGAAGCTGAAAAAGAA